>JAZUQW010000251.1:0-3688 GCA_045605905.1 Eubacteriales bacterium | reverse complement strand
GCTGATGACAAGGTTTGTCATCAGCTTGGAGCGAAAGGATTTTCCTTTCGCTCTTTTTTTGTCATACATCCAAATAAGTCTGTCGGTTTCTTGAGACGATTTGTTATTGGATTCCTAAAAATGGACAATTTATTATCCGTTTTTATCTTTAGATTTTCTATTTATGACTTCTGTCGGCAAAGTAACCGTGAAAACACTTCCCTTCCCAAGCTCGCTCTTTACATCGATGCTGCCACCGCAAAGCTCTGTTATACGCTTGCAAAGGGATAATCCCAGTCCGTAGCCTTCGGATTTATGGGAAACATCTGCTTGATAAAACCTTTCAAAAATTTTGCTGATCTTTTCCGCAGGTATCCCTTGCCCCTCGTCGGATATACTGACGGTAATACAATCCGAATGTTGCTGACACCGCAAAGATACTTTACCGCCGCGTGGACTAAACTTTATGGCATTGGAGAATAGGTTTATCCACAGATGTGAAAGCATATCCTCATCGGACACGTAGTAAACCTCGTCAAGCTCCACATCAAGTTCAATATTTTTCTCGCTCCATTGCTTTTCCAGCAATACCATACATCGCCGCAATTGCTCGTCTAACAAGAAACGCTCTGATTTAACAGGGGCACTTGTATGCTCCAAATCCGTAAGCAACAATACATTTGCTGCCATATCCGCAAGCCTGGCGGATTCGTCTGCTATAATCTGCAAATACTCACGCCGTTGCGTTTCGTTTAAGTTTTCGTCTACGAGTAGCTCGTTGGCAAAGCCTTTGATTGAGTTGATGGGGGTTTTGAACTCGTGGGAAAAATTGCTGATAAAATCCTTCCTTAAAAGCTGTATATTACCAAGCTCCTCCACCATTCCGTTGAAACCGGACACAAGAGACTGAAGCTCGTTGGAGGTATCTCGTTCTTCCACTCTAACAGAAAAATCTCCGTTTTTAACTTTTTCTGTAGCCTTTGCCAAATTCTTTATAGGTATTACAAAATAGCGTGTAGCAGGTATGGAAAACAAAGTGCTTATTATAACTGCAGATGAAAAGATTATTATTATAAACGGATAATGTCCGCCCAAACTTGTATTGTTTTGTGCCAAAAATAGGTAAATCCACAATCCTATAAGGGCAAAAGTACCAGCAAAAATAAGGGTGGCTATAACCGCAATTAGAATCAGCGCGCGAATGGATAAACGGCGCCTCATTTGCCGTCACCTCCGCAAACCGCTTTATATCCCAATCCTCTTACCGTTATTATGGAAAAGTCCTTGTTATTGCGAAAACGCTCTCTCAACCGATTAATATGTACATCTACGGTTCGCTCATCGGTTTCGCTTTCCATATCCCACAGCTCGTCCATAAGTTGACGGCGGGTATGTATCTTACCCGGAGAGGACAAAAGCTTATAGATAAGCAAAAACTCTTTTTGTGGCAGCGTTTCGGTTTTTCCGTCGGCAGTAACCGCAAGTGATTCAAAATCAAAAACCGTGCTGCCCACTTCCAGGCGCTTTTCGCTGACTATTTTTGCCCTGCGAAGCAAAGCGGCAATGCGCAGCAACAGCTCCTCCTCGTCAACGGGTTTGACCACATAGTCATCTGTGCCGGAAATAAAGCCCTTGCGCTTATCTGCAGGAGTATCCTTGGCAGTAACCATTATTATGGGCGTGTTCATACCACCGTCCCTTAAAATAGAAGCGAACTCAAAGCCATCCATGTTGGGCATCATTACATCCAAAACAATAAGGTCTACATGCTTGCGATCAAGCACATCCAACGCCTCACATCCGTCGTTTGCCACTGTAACGTTATACCCCGCACGAACCAGCAGGGCTTTTAACAGCTTGCAGGTGTTAACGTTATCGTCCACAACCATAATATCAAACATAAGCCATCATCCTTTCTGCAATAATTATACCACATTATATTACAAAAAGAAACAGTATTGTATAAATTTTACATTGCGCGGATGTTGACAAAAGACTACGCTTGTTGTATAATGGTCGGGAATATAGTAAAAGGATAAGATTCGCTATGGCGTTGTTGTTAAAAAACAGGGACGGTACGTATATTGTGGTCGGCAACAAGCAAGAGCGTACCCTAAAATTTCTATACAAGACGATATCCGGCAGAGTGGTTTTAAAATTACTTACCCGCCCTGTTGTGTCAAAGGTTACAGGCAAGGTGCTTGACAGCAGATTAAGCGCGTTTGCCGCAAAAAGTGCCATAAAAAAACGCAAAATCGAAACTGAAATGCTTGAAAAAAATAAGTTTCGTTCTTATAACGACTTTTTTACACGTAAACTTAAAGAGGGCGGCAGAAATGTTGAAATGATGCCCAGCGCTCTGATAAGCCCTTGTGATTCCAAGCTTTCCGCTTACGCCATCGGCGAGGATAGCAGCTTTGTTATCAAAGGCACACCCTACACGGTTAACGACCTGCTTGGCGGCGACAAAATATACAAAGAATATATCGGCGGCACCTGCCTTATATTCCGTTTAGCCGTTGACGACTACCACCGCTATTGCTATTTTGATAACGGCAAAAAAGGCGATAACACGTATCTTAAAGGCGTTTTGCACACCGTGCATCCAATAGTGGTAGGTGAATATAACATTTATAAACGCAACTGTCGTGAGTACACGGTTATGGATACCGAAAATTTCGGCAAAGCTGTGCAAGTTGAGGTTGGCGCAATGATGGTTGGCAGGATAAAGAATTTCCACGGCGCCCACAGCTTTAAGCGCGGAGAAGAAAAAGGTATGTTTGAGTTTGGCGGCTCTACCATAGTTTTGTTGCTTAAAAAAGACACCGTGCTTCTTGATGAAGACATATTGCAAAACAGTGCTAACGGTGTTGAAACCATTGTTAAATACGGCGAGAAAATCGGCGTTAAAGCGTAAATAAACTACTTACAGAGAGGTATATATTATGAAAAAGTTTTTCACTTCCGAATCGGTAACAGAAGGACATCCCGACAAAATATGTGACAAAATAAGTGATAGCGTGCTTGATGCCATACTTGAGAAAGACCCTATGGCAAGAGTTGCTTGTGAAACCGCCTGCACCACCGGCTTGGTTTTGGTAATGGGCGAGATTACTACCGATGCTTATGTTGATATACAGGGCATTGTTAGAGAAGCAGTTAGAGAAATTGGTTATGACTCTTCCGAAAAAGGCTTTGACTGCAACACCTGTGGTGTTATTGTTGCCTTGGACGAACAGTCTAAAGATATAGCAATGGGTGTTGATAAGGCACTTGAAGCCAAGGAAGGCACACTTTCTGACAAATATGACACAGGCGCAGGCGACCAAGGTATGGTATTTGGTTTTGCTTGTGATGAAACAGAAGAGCTTATGCCTCTGCCCATTTCAATGGCCCACAAGCTTTCCAAGCAGCTTACCGCTGTACGCAAAAACGGCACACTGCCCTATCTGCGCGCCGACGGTAAAACACAGGTTACCGTTGAGTATGTGGACGGCAAGCCTGCAAGGATAGACAGTATTGTTGTATCATCTCAACACGCGGCCGACGTTAGCCTTGAGCAGATAAGAGCTGACATTATAGCCAATGTTATTACCCCCATTGTTCCCACAAACTACATAGACGAAAATACAAAGATATACGTTAATCCCACAGGTAGATTTGTTACCGGCGGCCCCAACGGCGACAGCGGTCTTACAGGCAGAAAGAT
>JAZUQW010000250.1:0-11302 GCA_045605905.1 Eubacteriales bacterium | reverse complement strand
GCAGATTGTCGTACAACAGATAGCTGTTGTAAGCGCCCCTTAAAATGTTGGGGATGGCAATCCCTGCGGGGCAGTTTTCCACGCAGTACTTGCAGGCGGTGCAGGGCACTGTGGGAATAGAGTTAAGCAGCTCCGCAACGGCGGCAACAGCCTCGGTCTCGGCGGCAGAAAGGGGCGTAAAATCCCTCATTGTAGCTATGTTATCCTCTGCTTGGCTTTCGTCCGACATTCCCGACAGCACCGTAATTATGCCATCAGGAGAGGCGGCAAAGCGTATTGCCAAGGAGGCGGGGCTTTTGTCGGGGCAAACAGCGGCAAGCATACGGCGTGCTTCTTCGGGCAGTACCGCCAGCGCGCCGCCCTTTACAGGCTCCATAACCGTTACGGGCTTGCCGTGGCGACGTGCCACCTGATAGCACAGGGCGGACTGAACACTGTCGCTTTCCCAATCCAAATAGTTTATCTGCAACTGAACAAAATCAACCTCGGGATGCTCGGTAAGCACCTTATCCAAAAACTCTGCACTGTCGTGGAAAGAAAAGCCAAAGTTTTTTACAAGCCCCTTGCTTTTAAGCTCTGCGCAAAACTCCCAAGCGCCCTGGGCGTTGTATTTTTCATAACTGCTTTGGTCAAGGGCGTGTATAAGGTAAAAACCAAAATAATCTACGCCGGTGCGTTCAAGCTGTGATTTGAAAAAGCCCTCGTTGTCGCCGTCCTTAACACACCACCAGGAATATTTATCCGCCAACAAATAGGCATCTCTGGGGTATCTGTCGGTAAGCGCGGTTTTAACCGCACGCTCCGAAAGTCCGTCTATATAGCCGCGGGCGGTATCAAAATAGGTAAAACCCGCATCTATAAAGCGGTCCACCATCTTTTTGGTCTGCTCTATGTCAACCTCGGCGCCGTTCATGGGCAGGCGCATCATGCCAAAGCCAAGCTTGGGGATATCTGTGTACATTAATGTGTTCCTCCTTGAAATTTGTATAGAAAAACGGCGGTTGCCGCCGTTTTTCTTTTATATCAGCCTTTAATCGTTAGTGGTGTAAAGCGCTTTCAGTACAGGCTCAAAGTTTGCTCTTTCGGCTGTCAGGTTGCCTGTGAAGTAGCCCGAGGACGGGTTGTAGAAGTTGCGCAAGCTGAACATTATTACACCGTGGAAGTTCTCTTTAAGCGATGCTGCCACTATCTGTCTGGCGATAACGTCCTTGTGGTCGGTCCACTCGGTACCGTCGTTGCTGTCGGTGGTGCCGTATGCCATGGAGAGGTCAAGACCGATAATAAGGTCTACTATATCTTTAGAGCCAACAAGGGTTGCCCACTCATCAAGTGCTTCTTGGAAAGGAGTAACCGCGTGTTCGAAGCCCCAGTAGATTTGAGGTGCCACATAGTCAACATAGCCTGTGTAGTTAACCCATGTTTTTACGTCTGCGTAGATGGAATACATATTACCGTTGATATTACCTGCAGGGGAGATACCAAACTTAATGTTGCTGTCAAGCGCCTTAACAGCACTGTAGGTGCCCCTTACAAGGGCGTTGGTGCAGGAACGGCGGAAGGTGCCTATGTTAGACTGACCGCTGGCGGAGAATGCCGCTTGGTCGAAGGAAGAACTTATTCCTTCGGGATAGAAGTAGTCATCAAAGTGGATACCGTCAATATCGTACTTGGTGCATATTTCTTCAACACCGTCGATAATAAGGTTGCGTACATCTGCATAAGCGGGGTTGAGGTAGTAGTTACCGTCGTAGGCAACTATGTATGTACCTCTGTAGCTGGAGCTGTTGTACCACTGCTTGATAAGGTAGGTAGAGCCTACAGAAGTAATCTCGCTTGTGGACATAAGACGCATGGGGTTAACCCAAGCGTGTACGGAAAGTGCCAGCTCTTGCGCTTCGTCAAGGATTATCTGGAAGGGGTCGTAGGATGCGGCAAGGCCGTATGCGCCTACAACGTACTTGGACATAGGATAGTAGCTGGAGGGATAGAAGCTGTCACCGTTGGGACGTACCTGAACAAATACGGTGTTGTAGCCACTGCTCTTAACAGCGTTAAGCATATTCCTTACCTTGGTGGTGTAGGTGGATTTGCTTGCCTGACTGCTGCCGGAAAGGGCAATAGTGGTAATTTCGTATTGAGAGATCCAAACGCCCTTAACAGTGTTGTAGTTAAGCTTGGGCTCGGTGCTTTCAATGGGGTTGACCCATACGCCTGCAGTAGCGCCCGTAGAGTCGGTAGTGATGTTATAAACGCCGTTCAAACCATTGGGATATGCCTTGTAAACATAGTATTGAGTATCCTTATCGATTACGCCTGACACGTTGGTTTGGTTTATAGCGTCGGTAGAGGTGCTGTATTTATTGATGTTACGTGTAAGGTTAACCTTGCCCGTAGAATCTATAAAGTCTCTGTTAACCTCTTCGGTGGTGGGATTGATCCAGAAGCCTGCGGTGGCACCTGTAGAATCGGTAGTAAGGTTATACATACCCTGGTAGCCGTTGGGATAACCGCTATAGATGTAATATGTACCTGCAACAGCGGTGCCTGTGGAGTTTGTCTTTGCCAAGGCGTCGGAAGCAGAGGAATATTTGGGCGTATTGGCTGTTAAAACATAGGTTGCGGCGGTGGAAGGCTCTTCCTCTTCAGGGTTGATCCAGAAGCCTGCGGTGGCACCTGTAGGGTCGGTAGTAAGGTTATACATACCCTGATATCCGTTGGGATAGCTTGTGTAGATATAATACGTACCTGCTGCGGCTGTGCCTGTGGAGTTGGTCTTTGCCAAGGCATTGGCAGCGGAGGAGTATTTAGGTGTATCTTTTTCTAAAACATAGGTGGGAGCTGTGGCTACAACGTTTTCTGCGGGGTTGATCCAGAAGCCTGCAGATGCACCTGTGGGATCGGTAGAGATATTGTACATACCGTTAACGCCGTTGGGGTAATTGTTATAAATATAGTAAGTACCTACGGCAACGGTGCCTGTTGCGTTTCTTTGTGCAGCCGCATCGGTAGAGGTGCTGTACTTGTTGATGGTAACTACAACCTCATAAGGAGTGCCGGTTACAACAGGGTCTTCGGGAGTAACTCCTGTGGGATTGATCCAGAAGCCTGCGGTAGCACCTGTGGGGTCGGTAGAAAGGTTATACATACCGTTAAGGCCGTGGGGGTAATCGGTATATACATAATATGTACCTGCGGCGGCGGTGCCTGTGGAGTTGGTACCTGCAGCGGCGTCGTCAGCGTTAGCGTACTTTGCGGTGCTTTCGGAAAGAACATACTCTGCACCGTAGATGTTCGCATAAAGGTTGCCCGTGCCGCCTACGTGTGCGCGCAGATTAAGAAAATCGTTGGTAGAAATTATCTTGTCACCGTTGATATCGGCAGCGGCAAAAATAACAGCGGGAAAAGCAATACCTGTGCTTAATTGCTTCTTAACAACCGCAACGTCGGATGTGTTGATTGCGCCGTTGCAATCCGCATCGCCGGGGATGATCAAAGTTAAGCTTTCGCTACCGTCGGTAACGGTATAACCCGTAAGTATAATGGTGGCATCGGTCACAGCAACACCGCTTGTGTTGCAAACATAAGCATCACCTTTAAAGTTGGATGCTATAGTGCCGGCGTTCGTACCGGGAATTATATCGGTAACATAACTGTCAACGATTCTCAATGTACTGCCTGAAATAAGGGAAAGTCCTTCTTCTGCAGAAACATCGGTGCTTACAGAGCCACTTACTGCCGCTACGTTAAACGCAAGCAAAAGGGCAAGCAATAAGCAAAAACTTTTCTTCATTTTTGTCATAACCGTATCTCCTACAACATAGTTTAGCTTAAAATCAAGCTATTCCTTTACAGTATAAAGCAAAAAAACAGTTCAGTCAAGATGTTTATGCTTTTTTACCAAAATTGACAATTCATTAACAATTTATTGGTGCGGTGTGCCCACGAAATTAACAGATATTACATTAATTGTTTACTTTTTGTTACAATATATATGATATTCTGTTAGGTAGTTATTTAGTGGAGGTATTTTTTGTGTCTAAAAGAATTGTTACACTTCTTATATTACTTGCTCTGTGCGTAAGCTTTGTTGGCTGTTCAACCGAGGGCGCCCCCGATGTTAAGGTGCCTAAAGATACACTTGCGGATATTCAGGATTATGTGGATGGTGACGCTGTGTATTTTATGCCCTCGCTTGAGTATGCAAAGCAGGCTATATCCGAAATGGGCCTTAAAGGCGATGCGGCGTTTAACGAATTTATCACCACTTGGGGTGAGTATGCAGAGCTGCCCAAAACCCTTGTTGAAAGCTACAGAGATAAGATAATGGCTTCTGACAGCAAGGTTTCCGAGGATGAGGCTACCGAGCTGGCAAAGGCACTTATTAAGGAAGAGCTTGTGGTGGCAACCGCCTTTAACACTCTTTGTGACGGCAAGGCTATTACCGATGAGGTACGCGCCGCCGCCGCAGAGGATTTCGGCATTGATGCAGGCGACTCCGCAGAGGGTACCGTAAGCACCGATACCTATGCAATAGATGCTTTTATTAAGCATAAGACCGTTGCTGCATACATCGCAGGTGAAGAGCTTCCCTACGGTATTCTTACAAGAGAAGAAGCCGAAGAGGAAAGCACAGAGGTTAGCGAATAAGCTTTTTTGCTTCCAAAAACGCTACGTTGTAAAACGTGGCGTCAGCCTGTCGAAAAAGCCGTGTTTGGCGTTAAGCGAAACACGGCTTTTGAGTTGATATAGGTGCAATTTTGAAGAAAAGCGAGTGAAAGAAAGAAAAAACAGTGGTTTTGCGATGTGGATTTTCATCTTTGAACTTCCACATCGCTATCTTTTTGAGATTCATAGCAGCAAACTTAAGCCTAACCCAATTGGCTACTTGGTTTAGACCTCGATACGGTGTATAACGCATTGCGTGTTTTTCTTTTGCATCGGCAAACACTCGCTCTATTGTTCGGCTCCTCAATTTGTATGTTTCAGCACCGAGCTTGCTATGCCGTATGTCTTCTGTCTTCTCTATGTATTCTTCCCATATATGCCTCGTCACTATCTTCTGCATCTCTCTGCTATGTGTACATTGCTCTCGCATAGGGCAGTTCGCACATTCGTGTGGGTTACTCTTGTATTCTCGGTTACCGTCTCTGTTGGTTGTACTGTATCTTAATATCTTGTTGTTGGGGCAAATGAAACAGTCATAATATTCATCATACACATACTCATACTTTTTGAAAAAGCCTTCTTTTGTCATAGGACGCTTGTATGGCATTGACGGTATTCTTCCGTCGTCTATTATTCTCTTACATATCCAAGGTGTTTTGTATGCTGCATCTGCTACTACTGTTTCTATTTGAGGGAATCTTCCGGTTACTTTATCATAGAGAGAATCAAAGGAAACGCTGTCGTGTATATTGCCGGCTACTACATTTACATCAAGCACAAAGTTATTCTTGTCACAAGCTGTCTGTGCGGCATAAGCAAAGCATCTTTCGTGTTCTCCTTTGCAGAACAATCCGCTTTCGGGGTCTGTTGTGGATACTGTCTTTTCTACAAGCTCTTCTTTTTCCTCTTTGTCCTTTAGCGGCTTTTTATCATGGTCATCTCTGTCCTCGTCTATCTCTTTATGTAGCTGTTCCTCATATATCTTGACAGCTTTAGGTACATGAACTTTCATTTGTTTCTTTTTGTTAGCGTTGGCTTTAATATGGGTAGCGTCTACGAATATTACATTAGGCTTTACATATCCGCTGTCTATACCTTCGTTCAGTACAATGGTGAATATTTGTTCAAACATATCGCTATCAAATCTATGAAGAAAGTTGTAGCTGACTGTGGAGAAGTGGGGTATCTTTTCTGTTAGAGAATATCCGATAAACCAACGGTATGCTACATTTACTTCTATCTCTGCTACTGTTTGTCTGAGAGAGCGTATACCGTAAAGGTGCTGTAGCATAACCATTTTGACAAGCACAACAGGGTCGACACTTGGACGACCTATTTTACTGTATTTACTTTCTACTATGGGATATATCTTTTTCCAATCTATGGCTTTGTCTATTTTCCTAAGCAGATGGAACCTTGGTACTAACATATCAAGGCTTACTATTTCACCATCGTTTCTATGGTTGTTATTTCTCTTTTCTTCTAACATTTTCATCACCCGCATCCATTATACCACATTTACGCAAAAAAGCCCAGTATAAACTGGACTTTTTCGACAGTCTGACGCTACGTTGTAAAACGTGGCGTTTTTTTGTCGGGGTCCCCGAGAAGTCGTCAGACTTCTTGGGGTGATTGTTGTTGGGGTGATTGTCGGGGTAGTTATAATATAACATTATTTGCCTATTTAAAGGTTATTGACTTTAGCTTGATATACTGTTATAATTTTGTTGGCGGCATTTTGCCGCAGATTATACTTGGAGGTATTACTTATGAAAAAGTTAATGGCTTTATTTTTGACACTTGCCGTTTGTGCGGGCGCTTTTTGCTTTAGCGCTTCTGCTGCGGAAAGCGGCAGCTTTGGCGACCTCGCTTGGTCCTTGCAGGACGGTGTGCTTACTGTATCCGGCAACGGTGATATGGATGACCTTGGTATGTTTTCCCCTGAACAATGGCTTGTTTTTGCCGACGATATAACAAGCGTGGTTATCGAAAACGGCGTTACAAGAATAGGCAACTTTGCCTTTTTGGGCTGTGATAACCTTGTTAGCGTAAGCCTGCCCGAAGGACTTACCGAGATTGGTGAGTTTGCTTTTCAGTCCTGCGATGTGCTTACGGATATTGAGCTTCCCCAAAGCCTGCAGACCATAAAAACCGGCGCGTTTACCATGTGCGGTATTACCGAAATAACCGTGCCCGCATCCGTTACCACCTTTGAAGAGGCTGTGTTTGAGGCTTGCACCGCTCTTGAAACCGTTGTGTTTGAATGTACCCTTACCGAAATAGGCGCCTTTACCTTTGCAGATTGCGATTCCTTAACCACCGTGTACTACAGCGGTACAGAGGCAGAATGGAACGCTATCGTTGCAACTTTAGATGAAGATAACGCCCCGCTGCTTGCCGCAACCGTTATCTGCTCCGATACCCAAATGGGCGGCGATGAAGAAAGCAGTGCAGACCTTTCCGCATCCGAGGAGGCGGGCGACGTGTCCGTATCCGAAGACGCCATCCTTGAAAGCGGTGACGAAAGCGGTGACCCTGCAGTTATCACCGTAGGCGATGTTAACTTTGATGGCGGCATCGACAGTCTTGATGCGGCTGCTGTGCTTAAATTTGATGCTATTCTTATAAGCCTTTCCGACGACGCACAAACCGCCGCCGATGTTAACGGCGACGGCAGTGTAGACAGTCTTGATGCGGCGCAGATACTTAAGTTTGACGCCGGCCTTATTCAAGAGTTCTAAATAATACTTCAATAAGCAAGGCTCCACTCTTTGCAGAGTGGAGCCTTCTTCGTTATATTGTTTGGTTGATATGGCTACAAAGTTATTTCGGTTATTGTGTTTACCCCTGCTACCTGCAGGCGCAAATCCCCTGCAAAGACCTCGCCGCACAGGGTAACGCCGTATTCCGCAAGCCGCTTTTTGTTGGTATCAAAGGCAAGCTTTGGGGTGTTGTTGGTCTCGCTCAAGTGGGCAAGCGTTATACTGCGGGTACCGCAACGGGCAAGCACCGGTACCAAACAGGCACAGGCAGCGTTGGATAAATGTCCTAGCTGTCCGGCTATGCGCGCTTTTAAAAATTGGGGGTACGGCCCATCCTGCAAAAGCTGTGTATCGTGGTTGGATTCTATAAGCACGCTGTCACAGCCGAAAAGCGCATCCTGTACCTCTTCGCTTATATGCCCTATATCCGTGGCATATCCAAGACTTTCCGTAGGGGTCTCTATGCGGTAACAAAAGCTGCGCACGCTGTCGTGGGGGGTGGGGTAGACTGTTATCTTTATGTCGCCGATATGCACCACATCTCCTGCCAAGGTGGGTATAAGCTGTTCCTCGGCGGCGGGTGCGTTCATCCCTATCAACGCCATACATTTTGGATCGGTATATATGGGTACACGGAGGTTTTTGCTTATTACCTTAAGCCCTTTTGTGTGGTCGTCATGCTCGTGGCTGACAAATATGCCCCGCAGCTTGCCCATAGAGCCGCCCAACGCCTCTATTGCACCGCTTATGCCTTTCATAGATGCACCTGCATCTATCAAAAACGCGTCCTTGCCGTAGCTTATGTAGGTGCTGTTCCCTTTGGATGAGGAAAACAGCGTGTATGCCTTAAGCTTTGTCATGGTCTATTTTGCAAACGCCAAGGCTTCTTATCTTCACGGGTAAAACACAACCTTTGCCGAAAAGCGACTCCATCTTTTCGATAAACAGCGCTGTCTTTTCTTTGGAGACATAGCACTGTATACTACCGCCAAAGCCGCCACCGTGGATTCGTATCGCCGCCGCCACTTCCTTCAAAACTTCGGTAGCCTCGTTTGCCTCTGCGTGGACGTTACACAAATTAGTGCGGGAGGATATGCCGCTTCCGTTAACTGCGTACAGGCAGTTTGCCGTCTGCCCAAGTGCGGCGCGGCGGCAGAAAAAGCCCACACGCTTATTCTCATCAAAAAAGTGCTGTGCGCGCCTGTATACTCTGTCACCAAGCTTAAGTCTTAAGCGCTCTTTCTTTTCCGCAAACTGCTCGGCAGATACGTCTGCCAATCGGGCGGCGCCGAAATATGCGGCGGCGCGCTCCATATCCTCGGCAATGGCACCGTACTTTTCGTCCGCGCCTGCGTGGCTTACCCCTGTATCCACCAAGAACACGCCAAGCTCACCCACGCTGTAGCTTATGGGGCTGACTGTGGGGACGGGGGTCTTAAAATCTATATGTACCGTGCCGCCAAAGGCACAGCTTATTTGGTCAAGCAGACCGCATTTTTTGCCAAAATCGTTGTTTTCCGTCATCTTCGCCGCTAACGCCAGCTCCATAGGGGTGGCTTCGCCGTTGCCGTAAAAGCTGTTTGCTATCTTGCCGCAAAGCAAAGAGAACGCCGCCGACGAGGATATGCCCTTGCCCACAGGTATAAGGCTGTTTGTGCAGGCACAAAAGCCGCCACCGAAACGGCGCGCCATGCCCAAAGCCAATGCCTCGGAGCTACCCTTTTCCGCAGTGGAACCCAGGGCGATTTCGGTAAGCGCGTCACCCTCGTATATCTTCACGTAGCCCTCACAAGGAGCGGCTACCGCCAATATGTCTCTGTGGATGGCGGCACCCACCGCCTGACCGCCGTTGTGGTCGGTATGGTTACCTATAAGCTCCATCCTACCCGGCGCGGAAAACAGCGCCGCGCCCTCCATATCTCCAAAGCGGGTCAAAAATTCATCGCAAAGGCTTAAAGCCCTTTCCCTGCCTGCGGCAGAGCTACCGTATAAAGTCTTAAAGGCGGTGTTAAAACCGCCGTTTTTTATTGTGTTTATTAACTCGCTTATCTTCACAGAAACCTCCTTGCCACCCGTGCGGCGGCGGCTTCCAAATCTTTTTCGCAACGCTGTTTTATTTCATCCATGGTAAGGCCCTTGGGGCTTGCCTCTTCCACACAGAAAAAGCCTGCCTCCACAGCCTTCTCTTGGGTAAGCAACACTCTGCCGCCTATGACGGCAACCTTCTTGCCTGCCGCACGCTCCGCCACTGCGGCGGGAAGCTTGCCGTGCAGGCTTTGGGCATCCAAGCTGCCCTCGCCGGTTATGATAAAATCGGCATCCGCGGCGTGTTTTTCAAAACCGCAGGCCTCCAAAAGCAAAGGCGCGCCCTCTACAAGCTTGCCGCCCAGGAATATGGCAAGCCCTGCGCCCAAACCGCCTGCGGCACCGCCGCCCTTTAAGCTTAACATATCTCCTATCCCGCAACGCTTTGCCACCCAAGAAAGCATAAGCAGGTTCTTGTCCAGCTCCTTTACCGCGGCTTCGTCCGCGCCCTTCTGACGTGAGAACACCTCTGCCGCGCCTTGTTTGCCGCACAGGGGGTTATCCACGTCGCAGGCAACAAGAATCTCGCTTTCTTTAATGCGGCTGTCAAGTCCCGAAAGGTCTATGGTATTAAGCCTTGCAAGCCCGCCGCCCGTAAGCTCTATGGGCTTGCCGTCTATATCCAAAAACAAGCCGCCAAGCGCCGCCGCCATGCCTACGCCGCCGTCGTTGGTGGCACTGCCGCCTATGCCGATTATAAGCCTGCGGCAACCGTCATCCAATGCCGCCTTTATAAGTTCGCCTGTGCCGTAGGTGGTGGTGTGCAAGGGCGTACTGCCCTCCTCTGCTATGGCAAGCCCGCTTGCCGACGCCATCTCTATAACCGCGCTGCCGTCGTTAAGCCTTGCGTAATATGTATCCACCCTTTGCATATTGGGCCCTGTTACGGTCACATACCGCTTTTCGCCACCCACGTTGTCAAGATAAGCTTCGGCGGTACCGTCACCGCCGTCAGCGGCGGTAAGCCTTAAAACAGAGCAAAAAGGCATAACCGAAATTATGCCTTTTCTTATTGCTTCACCCGCGGTGCGGGCATCCATTGTTCCTTTAAATTTATCCGGTATAACGATAGCCTTCACAGTAAAAACCACGCTCCTACCTTATATATTTTAGTTTGCAGAATCCAAAACAAAGTTTATTGTGTGATAACCGCCTTCCTCATTTCGCCTGGGCAGACGGTAGAAGGTCATGCTCACTTCGGTGCCCGCATTGGACTTTTTAAGCTCTGCTTGCAGTTTTTCTATAGTTTCAATCTTCACACCGTTAAATTCGGTAATAATATCGTAGATGTTAAGACCCGCTTCGTAAACCGCAGTCCCTCTTGATACATTGGTAACAAGCACGCCGTGGGGACAGTCATCACTCAAGTTATAGGCATCTATGATGTCGTCTGTAACAGAGGTGCCCGTTATGCCAAGCTGTGCGGCACTTACCACAAAGCTGTCTGTCCTGTCAACCACCTTGCCGTGTTCTATAAGGCTGTTGATTATGTTTATTGCAGAGGTAGAAGGAAGCGCAAAGCCCATACCTTCATATTCCTCCGAAAGCTTCATTGCGTTTATGCCAACAACCTTGCCCTCCATATTTATAAGGGGGCCGCCGCTGTTGCCCGGGTTAAGGGTTGCAGTGGTTTGTATAACGGTCATGGTCTTAACCACTGTGCCGTAGCTGTTGGTTATCTGAAGCTCTCTGTTAATGCCCGACACTATGCCGTAGGACATTGTGCCCGCAAACTCCTCATCCGAGGGGGTGCCTATGGCTATTACCCACTCACCAACCTTAAGGCTGTT
>JAZUQW010000249.1:0-18320 GCA_045605905.1 Eubacteriales bacterium | reverse complement strand
AACTATGGCTATGCCGTGGTAGAGAAAAGCGATATGGTGTTTATCCCCGATCCTGATACTGCCATTATCGACCCGTTTTGCGATATCCCTACCCTGTCTATGACCGGTAACGCCATGATCATAGGTGCAACAGAAAACAAGCCCCTTGCCCAATATCCCCGTAACATCGTGCTTGCGGCAGAGCAGTACATGAAGGACTGCGGTGTTGCCGACACTATGCTTATTTTGCCCGAATTTGAGTTTTATTTGTTCGACCAAGTAGGCTGGGAGATACAGCCTAACAGCATAGGCGTTTCTTTGGATGCAAGACAATCCTATTGGAACAGTGCCACCGAAGGTATGGGCTGTGTTGTGCAAAAGCAAAAGGCATACCACATTGCCAAGCCCTTTGATGCCTCTTATGAGTGTCGCAGTGAAATGTGCTTGCACATGAAGGATGCGGGCATTGAGATAAACTACCATCACCCCGAGGTGGCGGCATCGGGTCAGTTTGAGATAGAGCCTCAACTTGGTCAAATGTCCAAGATGGCAGATGCTACCATGATGATCAAATACATAATCCACAACACCGCCCTTAAATACGGCAAGACCGCAACATTTATGCCCAAGCCTATTTATGGCGAGGCAGGCAGCGGTATGCACGTTCATATGCTGCTGTTAAAGGACGGTGCGCCCGTGTTCTCTGATGACAACGGTTATGCAAGACTTAGTGAAACAGCCCACTATTTTATGGGCGGCTTGCTTAAGCATATAGCATCTCTTTGCGCCATAACCAACCCCAGCACAAACTCCTTTAAGCGTCTTGTACCCGGCTTTGAAGCACCTGTTACCGTTGGCTACGCTACCTCTAACAGAAGCGCGGTTATACGCATACCCGCATACGCAAAAAGCCCCGACAAGCGCAGATTTGAGTTGAGGAATCCCGATGCCACATGTAACCCCTATTTCTGCTATGCCGCAATACTTATGGCGGGTCTTGACGGCATAAAGAACAAAATAGACCCCCATGCCAACGGTTGGGGACCCTATGATGTTAACCTTTACCACTTAAGCGACGAAGAGAAGGCAAAGCTTAAACACCTGCCCACCTCATTGGACGAAGCACTTGATGCCCTTGAAGCGGACAACGATTATCTTACCGCCGGCGGCGTATTCCCCAAGGAGCTTATTGACAGCTTTTTGCGCAACAAACGTGAGGAATGCCGTCAGCTTGCGGCTATCCCCCACCCTGCCGAATTTGACAGATATTATAACCTTTAAAGCATATAATCACGCTTTTTTCGGTAAAACTTATTGCAAAACGGAAATTGCTGTGGTATTATAGGATGAGAAATAATTCGGAGGACGTTTAATTATGTTTAATATAGCAATCCTCGGCATGGGCGTTGTGGGTGGCGGCGTGTACGAGGTTATAAAGAATAACGCTTGTGCCATATCCAAAAAGCTTGGCGGCAACGGTGAACAGCTTATAAACGTGGCACACGTATTGGATCTTCGTTCTTTTGAAGGACACGATCTTGAAAAGGTTGTTACCAAAGATTTTGACAAAATAGTATCCGACCCCACTGTTTCTGTAGTGGTTGAAACAATGGGCGGCGCACAGCCGGCTTTTGATTTTTCTCTTAAGGCATTGGAAAGCGGCAAAAGCGTAGTTACCTCCAACAAAGAGGTGGTTGCCAAGTATGGTGACGTTTTGCTTGAAGCGGCAAAACGCAACAATGTTTGCTACCTGTACGAGGCAAGCGTGGGCGGCGGCATACCCGTTATTGCGCCCCTTATAAACTGCCTTACTGCCAACAAGGTTACCAAGATTGCGGGTATCCTTAACGGCACCACCAACTATATACTTACCAAAATGCTTTACGAAGGTGCGGCTTTTGAGGACGTGCTTAAGGATGCGCAGGCTAAAGGCTATGCGGAAAAGGATCCTACCGCAGATGTTGAGGGCTTTGATGCTTTGCGCAAGATATGTATACTTGCGGGCATTGCCTTTGGTAAGCATATACCTACCGAGGCTGCTGCTCTTCGTCGCGGCATTACCGGTATTGACAGTGCGGATATCGCCGCAGCAGCAAAAGCAGGTTACGCAGTTAAGCTTTTGGGCGTGGCAGAACAGGTTGGGGATAAAGCAGGTATTATGGTTGCACCCCACTTGGTAAAGCAGGGCACCCAAATAGCCTCCACCGTTGATGTATTTAACGCGGTTTCCGTTACAGGCAATATGGTTGACGAGCTGGTATTTTACGGTCGCGGCGCAGGTAGTTTGCCCACCGCAAGCGCGGTTGTATCAGACATTATACAGGCTATACGTTGCCCCGTGGCAGAAACGCCCCGCAAGGTTTGTGAAGATGGTTTTGTTCTTCCATTGGAGGAAACACCTGTTAAATTGTACGTGCGTACTGCAAGCCCTGTTTCGGAAGCGCTTGGCACGGTTATTCCCCTTGACAACGGTCAAAGCGCCGTTATTACCGAAAAAGCTACTTACGGTGAGCTGAAAAAGAAGCTTTCCGACATTGAAATAATAGCAGAACATTTTGTGCTTTAATACACTTAAGGCTGTGCGGAGTTACCGCACAGCCTTTTTGTCTGATTAAATCTATTTAGTTGATTCCAAATCACACCCACAACCATCTCAACAATCACCCCCAAGAAGTCTGACGGCTTCTCGGGAACCCCGACAATTACTCCAAGAAATCTGACGATTTCTTGGGGACCCCGACAAAAATTGCCCGTAGGCGCTTACATACGTAAGCTTGCCTACGGGCATTTTTATTTGTTAAGGAAAACCCGAAAAGCCGCCGGCTTTTCTTTTGTAAGGTTTATAAGTGGGACGCGTTACCTTTAATGTAGCTTATGATTCTACCGTAGTCACCGGTAGTAATGTTGTCATCAGAGCCCACAACATTTGCCGCATCACGACCAACGCCCGTAATAACGGTGTGACCCTTAATATGACTTAAGATCCTACCGTAGTCGGAGGTGGTTATTCTACCGTCACCGTTAACGTCGCCATATACCAAAATTGTAAGAGACGCGGTAACGCCGCTTTCGGTTGTTGTGGTTATGATACACCCTGTGGAAGCCAAAGTGCCGTCTGCCACGGGCGTGCCGTTTGCTTTGGTAATGGTCATTTGGGTATCTTTAAACATTGCCATTATATCGCCTGCGGTCATAGCGCCGTTTCTAAAGGTAAGATAACCCTTTGTTTCGTTGATGGCAACATAGCTTGTATCAGCTTCATCGGTAAAGGTGAAAGGCGCCAAAGGCTCTGTTTCCTTAACCTTATAGCTTGCAATATATACAGCGTTTTGAGTTATATTGTCAAAGCTGTTTACTACGGTACCGTCGCTGTCTACCCAGCCAACAAAGCTGTAGCCATCAAACTCGGGCGCTGCGGGAGCGGTAACAGCACCGCCCTGCGGCGCTTTTTGAACAGAAACCACCGTGCCGTCCACGCCTTTAAAGGTTACAGTGTAAACCGTTGCTTCACCTTCATAAGTGGCGGTAACAGTAATATTCTGTGTAATACAGCTAAAGTCGCTTATCAATACGCCTTCTGCATCCACCCAGCCCGCAAAGCTTATACCCTCTGCCACGGGTACGGTAGGCTCTATAGCCGCATGGCCGTGGAACACGTTCTGATTGGACAGTACCGAGCCGTCTGCATCCTTAAAACTTACGGTGTAAGACTTAAGTGCGAACAATGCGTACAGGGTAATCTCTTCATATACAGCGCCTTCGGTCACATCCCACGCAATAAAGCGGTAGCCCGCATTGGGGATAACATTGGGATATATCACAGCAGAAAGGTCGGTACCATACTCTACTTCTGTTTGAGCAAAGGAGAGCATGCCGTTTTCTGCCGCAAAGTTTACTTTTATCAAAAGGGGTTTATAGGTGGCGGTCAAGGTGATATCCCTTGTTATAACACTAAAGTCGCTTACGGGATTGCCGTCCTCGTCTACCCAACACTTAAAGGCGCTGCCTTCTACTTCGGGCGCTTCGGGAGCGGTAGCAGAGAAGCCGTAGGTCACGGTCTGTTGCGACAGCAACTCACCGACGGCGCTGTTAAAGCTTACGGTATATGTGTTAAGCGCAAAGCTTGCGGTTACCGTTATCTCTGCCTTTACCACGCCTTCTGTTACGTCCCATGCCACAAAGTGATAGCCTGTAGCGGGGGTAACTGTAGGATATTCAACATCCGAAAGGTCGGTGCCGTACTCTACCTCTGTTTGAGCAAAGGAGAGCGTGCCGTTTTCTGCCGCAAAGTTTACTTTTATCAAAAGGGGTTTATAGGTGGCGGTCAAGGTGATATCCCTTGTTATAACACTAAAGTCGCTTACGGGATTGCCTTCCTCGTCTACCCAACACTTAAAGGCGCTGCCTTCTACTTCGGGCGCTTCGGGAGCGGTAGCAGAGAAGCCGTAGGTCACGGTCTGTTGCGACAGCAACTCACCGTCGGTGCTGTTAAAGATTACGATATATGTGTTAAGCGCAAAGCTTGCGGTTACCGTTATCTCTGCCTTTACCACGCCTTCTGTTACGTCCCATGCCACAAAGTGGTAGCCTGTAGCGGGGGTAACTGTAGGATATTCCACGTCAGAAAGGTCGGTGCCGTACTCTACCTCTGTTTGAGCAAAGGAGAGAGTGCCGTTGCTTGCGGCAAATTTAATAACAACCAACGCGCGGTCATATACCGCTGTAAAGCTTGCATCCTTACTTACAACCTCAAAGCTGTCAACAATATTACCGTCCTCGTCGGACCAACCCTTAAAGGTGTATCCCTCTATTTCGGGCGCTTGTGGTGCGGTAACAGATGCGCCGTAAGGCACAGTATGCTGTGACAGCACTTGGCCGTCTGCACCGATAAAGCTTACAGTATAGGTTTTTAGAGCGAATTGAGCGGCAACAACCGTATCGCTGTTAATAATGCCTTCGGTCATATCCCAACCGATAAATACGTAGTTGGGGTCAGCGGTAACTGTGGGGAATGTTACGGTATTAAGGTTTGTACCGTTTTCTACGTTTACAACAGCATCGCCTATAATGGTGCCATGTTCTGCCACAAAGCTTACTTTAGAGGTATTGGGACCGTATGCCTCTATCTCGTCAAACTGATAAGCATATGCATCGGTCAAAATGGAGATAACAAGCTGGGTAACATCAAACAGCTCTACAGGAACAGTAATATCAAAATATTGGTCTGTACCGCTTTGACTGCTGGTGGGCGCGCCTTCGATAACTGCTTTTTGTACATCAGTAGAGGGAATAGAAACACCATTGATGGTAAGAGTACCAAACTGTCTGTTGCCGTAGATGCGGACACCTCTAATAACTATCTTGTTGATATCGGTAGGTTTAGCGAATGCAAATGTATAGCTTATTGTTCTTGTGGTGCCGTACCACTCTATGGTAGTACCTTCAACAGCGTAGTCGCTGTCAAACTCGTGAACGCCGTCACCACGGTAAAAGCCGTCGGTAGCCATGGTGCCGCTATCTGCCGTGTGGGGAGATGCGCCTGAAACCACGGTGTAAGGTCTTTGGTAAAGGAGGTTGCCGTTGGCAGGCAATTCAGGCTCTACCACATCACTGTCCTCACTTGAGTCTTCGGAGCTTACTTCTTCGGAGCTTACTTCCTCGGAGCTTACTTCTTCGGAGCTTACTTCCTCGGAGCTCACTTCTTCGGAGCTTACTTCCTCGGAGCTTACTTCTTCGGAGCTTACTTCTTCGGAGCTTACTTCTTCGGAAGTCACTTCTTCGGAGCTTACTTCTTCGGAGGATTCTTCCTCTACAACTCCGATAGTAACTTTATGGCTTGCATCGAAAACGCCATAATTTACAAAGCCCATAGCATCTACAGCCAAAGCGTACTTACCTGCGTCATCATCACTTTTTATGCTGACAACTGCCCTACCGTTGTCAAGTGCCGTAAAGGTAAGCGCAAAGCCCACAGCGTTGTTTTCTGTTATGTAATAATCGGTATTGGTCAAAAGGTCATCTGCATTACAAGCAAGGCTTAACATATAAGGAACGCCCGTGATATCCGCAGGGCTTAAATCCACATAGCTGTCACCCCAAGCAGCGGGAACGATGGGTTGTGCTGAAACAAGACGAAGCAAGCTTGCATCGTAGTTAAGAGGAAGGTCGCAAGCTACTATGCCGTTAGGAGTGCTTATATCGTTTACATAAACGTTTATACTTACAGTATCACCGATCTCAACCTTGGTGTCGCCGCTTAATACAGCGCTTGCACCGCCAAGATAAGAACCTACATAGTTGTTGGAACCAAGCTTGCCGTAGGCTTCTATCTCGTCATACTGACAGCAATAAGCATCGGTAACAATACTAACGGTGAGCTTGGTAATTCCTTTAAGATCAACGGGGACAATTACATCAAAGTATTGTTCCGCATCGGTAACGGTATCATTTGTATACAAGGGGGCACCGGATATTGAAACCATGGAAAGTTGGGAAGACGCCATTGCTGTTCCGTTGTTCACCGTAACGGTACCGAACTGCCTGTTGCCCGCAACACGCACGCTTTTAAACACCAAGACGTCGACATCTGCAGGTTCATCAAAGGTGAAGGTGTAGGTTACTGTTCCGCCTGTGCCCATCCATTCAATGGAAGCGTCGCCCTTGGTGTCGCCGTTCCATTCATTAACACCGTCACCACGGTACTGACCGTCGGTAGCTTTTATTCCATCATCTGCCATTTCAGCCATTGTGGAGGTAACGTTATACTCCATACCCGCAAGCATATTGTCGCCCTCTGGCAGAGTAACGGTGTTTTTTACTGCTTTAGATACATCGTCGATTGCTTGAGCATCAATAGCATCGGTAGTAGCATCACCGTCCGCCGCAAAAGCAAAGGAGGAGCAAAGTCCCATGCAAAGTGCAACTACAAGTAACAAAGAAGTAAGCCTTTTCATAATCATGTTCTCCTACTGCAAAACTGTAGGCTTTTTGAGCATTATGCCAAAAAAAAGCACGCCTACAGAGAGATTATACGCAATTTTCTCCAAAATGTCAATACAAACAGCAACAAAAAACGCGGCTGACGCCGCGTTTTTTTCATAATATTATTCTCCGCTTAATATTTTTCTTACAACTGCGCAGTCGGTGGTATTAACCACGTTGTCATCGGTCATATCCCCTGCCGCAAAATAGCACCCTGCCATCGTGTTATCGCCTTTGATATGCTTTATCATCTGCAAATAGTCCGCGGTGGAAGTGAAGGCATCGCCGTTAACGTCGCCACGCACCACAAGGACAAGAGAGGTGCTTATACCATTTATTGTTGTGGTTATTGTATAGCCCGTAGTAGCCTTTGATTCGGCAGAGACTGCCACACCAACACCGTCGGTTACGCCCATATCCTCGTCGGCAAACAGCGCCATTGCCTCTGCAGCGGTCATAGCGCCGTTTTTAAGGAAGAGGTAGCTGTTAGTACTGTCAACGGTGGCGCTTTCCCCGTCTATACCATCGGCAAAAGTAAAGGGCAAGGCCGCAGAAACAGGGGCGTAGGCTGTAATCTCATCAAATTGGAAAAAGCCCTCTCCCGCACAGTCAGCATTGGTTATAATCAAAATGCCTTTTATCTCCGCTGCACCCTCGAAAGTGAGGGCAAGGTTAAAGAATTGGTCAACACCGGAAGATTCCGGCGCACCGGATATAACCGTTTTTTCAAGCGTGTAATTCAGTCTAGTTAAGCCTTCCGTTACGGTGGCACAGTTGTTTGCATCAACCGTAATAGCTTCAGACGACCCATAAACGTCAAGGGTGACATAGTTTCTGTTGCCGTTTTCACGGTAACCGTTAATGTTGATAACCTCGATATCAGACCGCTCGGTAAGAGCAAAGCTAAAATAATTGGTGGTAGCGGTGGTGGCGTTATAGTCGGCAGTATCGAAGGTAACGCCGTCTATGGCAGAGTTGCCGCTCCAATTATGGGTGCCGTCACCGCGGTATGCGCCATCGGTTGCCAAAGAAGTGGTGCCCGAGTACTGGTTCCACTTGCCCTTAAGAAAATAACTGACTTCTATGCCCGAAAACAGGTTGTCGCCGTAAACAGGCGTGAAGGGTTCTTGGCTTGTGCCACCATCGGGATCGTCATCCGAACCGTTATCGGTGCTGAAATCGTAGTTATACTGCTCTAAATTATACTTCTCTATAAGGCCGATAAGGTTGCTTGTGTAGCCGCTGTCGGTACAGTAGCCATCCTCTACCACAAGGGTACAGCAGGAGGTATAGTTATAATTCTCACGCAGGTTTGCATATCTGGAGGAGGTATTAAACAGCTCACTATGGCTGTTTACGCTTTCTTGCCAATTATCGAAGGCGCGCCAAAAGGACATGGAATAATTGCTTACATATGTACTGCCTTTTGTTGCCACAAGCTCATCCCAACTATCGTAAAGCACGCCCTGGTTTTTATCGTATACCTTGCCGGTCCAAGTGCTGTAGGCGCGCATACCGAACAGATTATTAGCCTCTACCGCCAGCGTACTTCGTCCCCAACCGCTTTCGTATATGGCCTGTGCCAAGGTGAAGGATGCCAAAATGTGATTATCGCGCATATCGTTAGTGCACATGGGCCCTACGGTAGCCAAGAAATCGTCTACATAAGAAGCTTGTACCGTTGATGCAGGAACAACTGTTATAACGGTAACGATAAGCATTACCGCCGCAAGGAATATAGCTGTTTTTCTGTACATAATACAACCTCACCTTTCACAAATTATTGCACACTAACAGTATACAAACACATTTTGCCCCTGTCAAGAGCAAATACTTCAAGCAATCACCCACGACAATCACCCCGATAATCACCCTAAGAAATCTGACGATTTCTTGGGGACCCCGATAAAAAGCGGGGTTTGTATAACACAAACCTCGCTTTATGAATTAACTTATTCGCCGCCTAAAATTTTCCTTACAACTGCGCAGTCGGTGGTATTAACCACGTTGTCATCGGTCATATCGCCTGCCGCAAAGTAATAGCCGCTCATCACGCTGTCACCATTTACATGCTTTAACATCTGCAAATAGTCAGCCGTGGAGGTGAAGGCATCTCCGTTAACATCGCCGCAAACCACAATGGTAAGAGAGGAGCTTACGCCGTTTATAGTAGTGGTTATAACGCAGCCGGTGGATGCCCTTGCTGTATCGGATATTGCATTTCCGTCGGCGCCTACTATACTCATATCCACGTCGATAAACAACGCCATAATATCCGCAGAAAACATTACGTCGCCCTTAAACACAAGGTAGCCGTTGGTTGCGTTAACGGAAACGTCGCTTGTGTCAGCATCTTCCGTAAAGGTGAAGGGGTCAGCGCTAACAGCTATTTCTTCATATATCGCAGTGTATACAGCGCTTGCCTTGATATTTTCGAAAGAGCTTACCAAGTTACCCTTATTGTCTTCCCAGCCTATAAAGCTGTAACCCTCTACCGCGGGGGCTTGAGGTGCGGAGGCAGTACCGCCGTAGTTTACGATTTGCTCTGAAAGCAAGATGCCGTCCATACCCTTAAAGCTTACGGTATATTTTGCATAGCCCTTGATTTGTATTTCGGATGCGGTTATACGGGTTTGGGTGCCGGTGGTAAACTTTATAATCACATATCTGCCTGTAGCGGCGCCGCTAACCGTGTAGCATCTTACATAGCCCGTGTCGATGGTGGTAGCCTCACCGAGATAGGTAGCGGAGGCAGCATCCTCGCTGTTGCCCACATAAACCTGTATCTTTGCGGGATGACCGCAATTGTCGTTATCGTCTCTATCGTTCATATAAACATTAACAAGGTTTATCTCCGTAGCTTGACCCAAGTCAAAGAACACGTTAAGCTCACCTGCGGAAAGGTCTGCTTTGTAAAACTCTACGTTCTGACCCAAGGTAACTGCCGCGCTATCTGTGGGGATAACGCCGTCGTTAAGCTTACCCATGTGGTAAATCTCCCAATCGGTGCCGGGAGCTTCGCAATAGTTGCCGCTGGTGCCGTTATCCGTACCCTCGCCCTTATACTGTGAATTGGGGGCGTAATCTACCATACCGTTTTGGTCTACTTCTACGGGACTAAACTTGTAGTTTACTGTAACAATAAGCTCTTCACCGGAAAGCAAAGTCTTGTCGTCAACACAAGTGCTTATTTTTATTTTAAATGTAGAAGCCTCGGTGCTGTTTGTTGTGAAGGATCCGCCATAGCTTATCTGCTTGCCGGAAAGATAGCCTTGATAATCGGTATCACATACATAGTCGGAAAAGTCAGTAACTTCTTCCCAACCGCTGCCGTTTGTATCAACATAAATCTTATCAATACCAAAGCCGTGTGCCAAATCTAAATTGTAATCAAAAACACCGTAGGCAGTGTTGTCCAAATCCGCAGGAAGGGTGGCGTTTATATTAAGCTGGTTACCGTTTATGACATAATCCTTGCCGTTAAGGGTAAACACGCCCTCGTAACCTGTCTTATAGTCCTGATACTTCATAGAGCCCTTTGCCATGGCAAGAGCGATATCGTCAAAATATGTATCAAAAAGTTGGTTGTCCGTATCATTATCTATAAAGCCAAGCTCTACAAGAATGGTAGGAACAGAATCGCTTGCATTGTTGGTAACACAAAGGTTATCTCTGGGTTTAAGCCCTCTGTTTGTGAAAAGGTTAAGTGCAACAAACTCGTCAAGTACCGCTTGGGCATAGGCTTGGTCCAAGGTATCGCCTGTTTCGTAAAGCACCTCTATACCCTTAACAGAGTTGTTGTAAGAGTTACGGTGGATACAAATAAACAAGTCATAGTCACCTGCGTTAACCTTTGCCGCTCTGCTCATAAGGCCGTCGTCAACGTCCTCTATTCTTGCAAAAGCAACAGTATAGCCAAGACTTTCAAGTATTTCACCAAGGCGCAAGGACATGTTAAGAGTATCGTCCTTTTCCTGTCTGCTGCCGTAGCAGGCACCGGGTTGAGAACCGCCATGGCCGGGGTCGATAATTATATCCGCAGAGGTTACGCGGTTGCCTCTTAAATCAAGAGGCTTTTCTACGTAGAAGAAGTTGTAGCTTTCGGATTTTGCCGAATTGGTATAGTTTACGCCGTCGCCCTTGGCAACAACGGTTGCCTTGGAATAAGAAGAGCTGCCTTCATAATCTACAATGGGGTCCATTTCGATCTTATAGGAAAGTTCTGTAATATTAGAGCCAACAAGAGTGTTATCCACATACACATCGTAGGCTACCGCACCTGCCACTGCATCCCAAGAGATGGTGGGGGCTTCATAGGTTTCCATTCTGGCAAGGTTGCCCCTAATGCCTGTGGGCGCGGGAAGAGGTGTTGCAGAGGAGCTTTCACCGTAGCCCATAATTTCAACCTCGGAAGCGGTTATTCTCCATTGGGTACCTGCGGTAAACTTAATGAGAACATATGTGCCCGTTGCGGTACCGCTGACGCTGTAGCATCTTACATAGCCCGTATCGGTAGTAGTAGCTTCACCAAGATATGTGGCAGAAGTAAAGCTTTCGCTATTACCAACATAAACCTGAACCTTGGTGGGATAGCCGCAATTTTCGTTATTATCTCTGTCATTCATGTAGATGTTAACGGTTTCAACATCTACAGCGCTGTCAAACTTGAAGAAAACATTTACCTCGCCGGCAGCATAATCACTGCGATAAAATTCTACATTTTGACCGACTGTGGTTTCAGAATCCGCCGTGGGGATAACGCCATCGTTAAGCTTACCTGCATGGTAAACTTCCCAATCGCCGGTATCGCAATAGTTGCCGCTGGTGCCGTTGTCTTCACCTTCGCCCCTGTACTGTGCAGAGGGTGCAAGGTTGGTAAGAACAGCCCTTGCGGTATCAGCGCTTGCGGTAAATGCACACATACCGAGACAAAGCGCAACTGCAAGTAAAATTGCTGTAAACTTTTTCATCGATCGTTAACTCCTTTAACAGTTAATCATTTTAAGCTTTTTGCCCTTAACACCGCAAAAACGCTTCGTTCAACTACTAATTATACGATAATATTATCTCGATGTCAACAAGTTGAACGGAATTTTTTTACTGCTTCCAGCAAAAAACGGCGGTAAAAACCGCCGTTATACTATACCATCATAACCCCTTCTAAAACCGCCAAAAAGCTAAAATTGAAGGCCGAAAACATTTTTACATAATAGCCCGTTTTACCGGGGTTGTGCTTTGTATACTCTCTAAAGGTGATAAGGCTTGCAAGGGATGCAATAAGCGTGCCCACGCCCCCTATATTTACACCAACTAACAGGTCGACGTAGTTATCGGTAAACTGCGACAGCAGTATTGCCGAGGGGACATTGCTTATAACCTGGCAGGAAAGGGTACTGAAAAGAAGGGTGTTTTTGCCCAGCAAAAACGAAAACAAATCCCTTGTTGCATCTATACGCGCCATATTCCCCGCAAATATGAAGAAAAACACAAAGGTCAACAGCAACGGGTAATCCACCATTTTAAGCGCTTTTCTGTCTACCGCAAACAGCACGGCAGGGATAACCGCCAAGCCTATTACGTAAGGTATCCCCCTAAATACTATGGCTATAGACAAGGCAAAAAGAACCATATACAGCGCGGTTTTGCCTGCGGGAAGATGCACTTCGTCTTCCTCCACCGCCAAAGCATCCGATTTTACAAAGACAAGACAACACACGGTGATGAGTGATATGGAGATCATAAACGGAGGTGCCATTATAGCCATAAACTCTGCCGTGGGGATCTCAAAAGCGGTATAAAGATAAAGGTTTTGGGGGTTGCCGAAGGGAGTAAGCATACCGCCCAGGTTTGCGGCTATATTCTGCATTATAAAAGTGAATGCCATATACTTTTCCATACCCGTAGTGGAAAGCACAAAATAGCCCAAGGGCAAAAAGGTGAGAAGCGCCATATCATTTGCGATAAGCATGGAGCCTATAAAGGTTATATATACCAAAGCAAGCACGCACAGCTTTGCTGTTTTAAACACCTCTACCGCCTTTTTTGCAAGGATGTAAAAGAAGTTGATGTTTTTAAGGGCGCAAACCACCGCAAGCACGCAAAACAGGCAAGACAGGGTCTTAAAGTCAAAATACCCTGCGTATTCCTTATCGGGCGGCACTATAAAGCAGGTAACAGCAGCCGCAAAAAACGCTATAACCGCAACCGTATTGCTTTTAACGAAAGACTTAATTTGTGTTGCCATACCATGCCCCCCTTTTCAAATTCACACAACGGCTATTGTACTACCGAAAAAGCACCTTGTCAATGGAAAAACAGCCTAAATAATCGTCTTTTTTGTTTGTGCCTTTTGTCGGTTTTTTAATGCTGTATTTGTACAAAACGCCGAAAACCTATAAGCAAAACCAACCGTTTATTGACAATTGAAATGTGCCGCTTTATAATATTGGTAAGCTTTATATCGAAAGGGGTATTGTTGTGAGTATTACAAAAAGCCTTAAGAGGGTCCTTTTAATTATAATTGCGGCTTTAATGTGCTTTTCTGCCGCACCCTATATTCCTATGGAGGACGCTATGAACATTAACGCAGGTGCTGCCGCCACAAGCTATTCTTTACAGGCGTACACAGGCTCTTATTCCTCTGTTGACGGCACATACGGCGGCGTTGACGATATGGGCAGATACCTTACCGCCGATTATGAAACAACCACTCCGCGCAGTGGCAGATACGTAGGCATTTTTTACTTTTTGTGGCAGGGCGAGCATGGAACTGCAGGCCCCTATGACAACACAAAAATAGTTGCCAACAACCCCGGCGCTATTAATTCGGAAGCAAATTGGTATGCCGCAGGCGGTGGCGCACAGGGCGCCCACCATTTTTGGGGCGAGCCGCTTTTTGGCTATTATAAATCCAACGATACTTGGGTTATGCGCAAGCACGTTCAAATGCTGACCGATGCGGGTGTGGATTTTATATGCTTTGACGCGACCAACGGCTACACCTACACCGCCAGGGTTAAAGAGCTTATTGCCGTTTGGTACGAATATCTGCTTAAGGGCTATGATGTGCCCAAGCTTGTTTTCTATACCAATACCAACAGCGGCGTTACGATGAACTCTATTTATAACGATATTTACAACAACGCCAGCCTAAAAGCGCAATACCCCCGCTTGAGCGAGCTTTGGTTTAATTGGGACGGCAAACCGCTTATTATAGGTGACAGCTCTGATGCCAACTTAAGCAGTGCCGCAAAAAGCTTTTTCCGCATAAAAGCTAACCAATGGCCCAACGAAAGCAAAAAAGCAGACGGTTTTCCTTGGATGGAGTTTTCTCGCCTGCTTACTACCTCCTCTGTTTACGGTCTTAACGGCAGAAAAGAGGTTATGAACGTATCCATTGCACAACACAATGCCACCGTCCGCTTTAGTGCCACCGCTTGGTACGGCGGCAACGATCGCAGCCGTAGCTATCACAACGGCTCTAACGATAAATCCGCTGACGCGTATATGTATGGCCACAATTTTGCAGAGCAGTGGAATTATGCCATCAATCAGGACCCCGAAATGGTATTTGTAACCGGTTGGAACGAATGGGTTGCCCAACGCCAGCCCGTAATATCCGGTCAACCCATAGTGTTTGTTGACTGTGCTGATTACAACACCAGCCGTGATGCCGAGCCTATGCGTGGCTATTACGGTGACAACTATTATATGCAGCTTATCGACTATATCAGACAGTATAAGGGCACCATCTCCCGCGTTTATGTGGGTGACGGCACTACCATTAATATGACCGGCAGCTTTGACCAGTGGGATTCGTCGGCGATAACTGCCCGCTATACGGATTATCAAAACGATACCGTTAACAGAAACACCAAGGGCTTTGGTGATATAAGCTATGTTAACACTACAGGCAGAAACGACATAGTTAAAGCCGCTGCCGCAAAGGATGACAGCTATTTCTACTTCTATGTTGAAACAGCAAGCAACCTTACCTCCTACACCGACAAAAATTGGATGACCCTGTTCTTAAGCGTAGGCGTAAACGATAACCCCAATTGGTACGGCTATAACTACGCAGTTAATATTGACAGCCCCGTAAGTTCCACCAAAGCGTACCTGTATCAATCACAGGGCGGCTGGGATTGGGCAAGAGTCGGCTCGGTACAAATGAAGATAGAGGGCAAAAAGATGATGGTTGCCGTTCCCCGCTCTTCTGTGGGCGCCACAGGCAATCTGTTTCATGTTGAATTTAAGTGGGCAGATAATTATACCGATAACGACATTTGGTCCTTCTACACCGACGGTGACACAGCCCCTTACGGCAGACTTAACTATGTATTCTCCAACAGCAAAAAGGTTGCGGGCAGCTCATCAGACACCGGCAACCCTATAGTTAAAAACATTAAGATAGCTCAAAACGGTACTACCTCCTACACCATAAGCTGTACCGTTGACGACGATGTAAGCTTGTCCCACGTATACTTCCCCACCTGGACAAATACAGGCTGGCAGGATGATATCAAGTGGGTTGCAGCCACCATAAGCGGCAGAACCGCTTCCGCAACGATAAACGCATCTGACTTTGGCAACGCCTTGGATAAATATATTACCCACATTTACGTTTACGACAAAGCCGGAAACTCTACCTTTGGCGGTCAGCGGACGGTGTTTATGGAATCCACAAAGCCCGTTATTACAGACGTGGCGTTTAGTGATATATCTTCTGCGGGCTATACGGTAACCTGTACGATAACGGATGATTCGTTAAGCTATGTTAAGTTCCCCACCTGGACGGTTGTAAACGGTCAGGACGATATAATATGGCTTGACGGAACCATAAACGGCTCCACCGTAACCTGTCGCATTAATACCTCCGACTTCGGCGGTGCCACCGGAGAGTATTCCACCCATATATACGCCTATGATACCAGCGGAAACAGTGAGGGCAAAAACCCGGGCACCATCATAGTGAAGGATTATGACGAGTTTGAGCTTAACTCCGCAGGTGCGGCCCTTTATACGCTGGACAAGATAGAAGGTTACATTTACAGCCTGCCCGCCGCCACAAGCGTGGCAACGCTGAAGACCTATTTCCAATGTGATATTAAGGTTTATGACAGCAGCAGCAAAGCCTTATCGGACAACGCCGTAGTTGCCACCGGCTACAAATTAGAAGGCGTAGATACGGTTGACGGCGCACCCTCTGTACAGATAATAGTTTACGGAGATGCCACCATGGACGGCACCGTAAACACCGCTGACTATATGTCGGTATTAAGCCACATAGAAGGGGACAATTTGCTGTCGGGCGCACTGCTAAAAGCAGTTGACTTTGATAAAAGCACCCACATAAGCACTGTTGACCTGCTGACCTTAAGAAAGCATTTGGTATCTGCTTAAAAATCAATTAGGGAAAGGCTTAACCGCCTTTCCTTTTTTGTCTTTAGGCGTCGTGCGCCACAAAAGTCAGAACCACCGGTTGAACCGGTGGTTCTGACTTGAATTATATCATACAAACCATGCAATGTCATGGCAAAGCGCAAACAAATAACTAAAGTACTACGATTCTTCCACCGCTTTTCCGCAAATATGCTCCGGTGTTAATTCTAACAACAGTGTTCTATGTATATTTCGCTCTATCTCGTCCCTGATATATGTGTCGTCCGGTGTGAACTTATGGCTAAGCTTTGTGGTAACTGCCGCTATTTTATCATAGTCGCTTACAATGTTTATTCTTCCAAACACGACAACGCTGTTTATATTCAGCGGCCACTGACCGGGCTTGCGATAACCCCTGTCATAAACACAAAACGATACCTTATTGTCTTTCCTTAAGGCATCCAACCTGTGCCCTGCTTTTCCGCAGTGGAAGTATATTTTCCCATCCTCTTCGTCGTATAGGTGATTCATCGGCATTCCGTAAGGGTAACCGTTGTCTCCGTTAACGGAAAGGACGCCCCTTTTTTCTGTTTTTAGAATATGGATACATTCTTCCAAAGACAGCTTTTTATTTTTTCTTATTAATTCTCTAAACATATCCTGCCCTCTCTCTTTATAAATTCAAATTGACCAAATCGATAATGCGGGCTATACGCAACTTACCGTTTTTTTGTTTTACAAATTCTGTATATTCCTGTTAAAGCAAAAAGAGCGCTTATGAACAAAAACGATGTCAAAACAATAAAATGAACGTTCCCTTGCAAACACTGTGCCCAATCATAAAAGTTAACTTGATAGTGGTTTTCGTTTAAGCCAAACAACACATTAACAATATATCCTGCAAAGTGATAAACAACTGTACTGAAAGCTATGCAAATACCCGTTTTAAGAAAAACGTCAAAGTGAAAAGCGCAGATAACCGTACAAAGAATTGCAGGCATGTACGCGTATAAAGTAATCATTATTGCGGGGAAGAGCCTAAAGGAATAGTTCATTCGAATGCATATTAAAAGCACCAGGGTTAAAATGCAGGTTGCTGCAAAGGATATTACAAACTTATAGCGCGAATAACGACCGTTTGACAAAAATATGGGTGCAAACACTTGCACATATCCCATCAAAACACCGATACAGGCGGTTAAAAACCACGACATATCTCTTGTATATACCCCGCAGGTAAATAAAAGCAGGCAAATAGACAGATACGTTGAAACAGCAAACGATAACAACTTACTTGAATTAAAAAAATGGGTAACCGTTGGCACAAACGTATAAGCACAAACCAACGCCGTAAACACTACAAAGAACCAAGAAAGAGTATGATTTACCGCAAGATTGCAAATAAAGCAGGTTAAGAGTGCAACTGCATAGGATATTGTCGGAACCCAAAACCACGCACTGCGAATCACACGGAATTTCTGTGCTTCGTGCCTCATCTTCCTTGTGTCTGTATCGGTTGATGCGGTGAGCAATTCATGCTCGCTTACATCAAGTGCGCGGCAAATATCGGGAATCAAACTAATGTCCGGGTAAGACACGCCCCTTTCCCACTTGCTTACGGCCCATTCGGTCACAAACAGCATTCCTGCCAAATCTTTTTGTGAATAGTTTTTTTCGGTTCGTTTGGATCTTATAAAAGAACCGAAAGCTTTTTTATCCATCATTTGGGTTCACCTCCGCATATTATTTTACGGCAAACAGGGCTTACAGTCAATGGACTGTCAAGCCACCCCGTATTTTTGATGTGGTGGCATCATATTCTTATTTACCAAACCGATTATATCATAATTGGTGAAATATTGCTACGCAATATAAAATAATTCGGCGGATTATGAAGCATTTTACCTGGACAGCAAAAGGTGAAATAAACTTTGCCCATATTCGCATCAGCAAACATTTCATAGCGAAGCTATTTCACC
>JAZUQW010000248.1:0-5979 GCA_045605905.1 Eubacteriales bacterium | reverse complement strand
AGACCACTCATCGTTAAGATTAAGCACGATCTCAAGGTCAGAAACCTTGGTTTTTGCAACGGTAACATAGGGTTGAGGAAGCATAGCGATTGCACCGTCGGTATTCGCGAGCTGTGCAACAACTTCGTTTGCCTCGGTCTTCCAAACGATTGTTACATCTTTATCAGCGTCAAGGCCGTTTTTTGCTAAAATATAGCGAAGGCTGAATTCGGGGGTTGTGCCTTTGCCTGTGGCGTATATAGTCTTGCCTTTAAGGTCCTCAACAGACTCAATGCTTAAGCCGCGCTCAACAATATAAAGCACGCCAAGGGTGTTGATGGCAAGCACCTGTACGTTACCCTTGGTTCTGTTGTAAAGAACTGATGCAACGTTTGCGGGGATTGCAACCATATCAAGCTCACCCTTGATAAGAAGGGGAGTAAGCACATCTGCGGTGGCCTCTACCGTGAAATCGTAATTGCACTTTGATTTGCCGCTTTCATAATCTTGCATAAGCTTGACAAGACCCATTGTTGTGGGACCTTTTAAACCGCCGATGTGTATTGTGGTATCGTCAATCACGGTATCAGCGCTGCCGTTGCCATCGACAGAGTTGTTAGTGTCTTGCTCTTCGCTGTCGACCTTTACAGGTTCTTTGTTTGTGGTATTGCTTGTGGTGTCGTTTTCATCTTTGCTGTTGCAAGAAACAAAAATAGAAAGCATCATAACAAGAGAAAGCGCTAAAACTAAAACTCGTTTTAAATTCTTCATAATTTTACCTCCTAAGAGTATTTTTAATTACATGTATATAATACACAGATTTAATCAATCATTCTGTTGCCCACGCAACTTATTGTGAATGGGATTAATTAAATTGTTGTATAAATATTTACTGCAACGTATAAATATTTTATTGACAGGGGTGTTAAATGGTGGTATTATAAACACATAGACTTCATATGGAGATGATGGAATGAAAGAGAGATGGAAGGGTTCAGCTCTACTTGCGCCGTTACCTGCAGTCCTTGTAAGCTGTGGCAACGGCGATAATAGAAATGTGTTAACTGTGGCTTGGACGGGTATAGTTTGCAGCCATCCGCCAAAAACATACATATCTGTGCGTAAGGAACGTTTTTCTTATGACCTTATCAAAAACAGCGGTTATTTTGCAATAAACCTTCCCACTGTCGGTTTGGTTAAAGCAACAGATTTCTGTGGCGTGAAAAGCGGTAGGGAAGTCGATAAATTTGCAGAAACAGGTCTCACGGCAGAGCCTTGTAACGACATTGATACAATTTCTATAAAAGAATGCCCTGTATCATTGGAATGTAAGGTATGCGATGTTATACCACTGGGCTCTCACGATATGTTTTTAGCGGATATTGTTTCCGTTAATGTGGATGATGAATACATAGAGGAAGGTAAGCTTTGCCTTGATAAGTGTAAATTGTTTTCTTATTCTCACGGTGAGTATTATGAGCTTGGCAAAAAACTTGGTAGCTTTGGCTACTCAATAATGAAAAAATCAACAAGAAAGAAGCGCGCATTAAAAGCGCAAGGGAAACGTTAAATTATGGAAAGATATTATCAAAAAGAAATAGAAACCGCATCAAGAGAAGAGATATTGGCTATACAGAACAAAAAACTTGTTGCTACCGTAAAACATGTATATGAAAATGTAGAGTACTACCGCAAAAAGATGGAAGAAAAAGGCGTTACACCTGACGATATCAAGTCTGTGGACGATCTGCATAAGCTTCCTTTTCTTACAAAGGATGACTTGCGTGACGCTTATCCCTATGGTCTTTTGGCAAAACCTTTGAGCGAGTGTGTTCGTATTCAGTCCACCAGCGGCACAACCGGTAAACGTGTTGTTGCTTTCTACACCCAAAAGGATATTGATGTTTGGGAAGACTGCTGTGCAAGAGCTATAGTAGCGGCGGGCGGTACCAATGAGGATGTTGTACAAGTTTGTTATGGCTACGGCTTGTTCACCGGCGGACCCGGTCTTAACGGCGGTTCACATAAAGTCGGCTCTCTTACGCTCCCTATGTCCTCGGGCAACACTGAAAGACAAATGCAGTTTATGACAGACCTTGGCGCAACCATTCTTTGCTGCACTCCTTCTTATGCTGCATATTTGGCAGAATCGCTTATCGAAAGCGGACTTATAAAGGATATAAAGCTTAAAGCAGGTATTTTCGGTGCAGAGGCTTGGACGGCTGAAATGCGCAGAGATATTGAAACAAAACTTGGTATAAAAGCTTATGATATTTACGGCCTTACCGAAATGTGCGGCCCCGGCGTTTCTTATGAGTGTAGCGCCCAGGGCGGTATGCATATAAATGAAGACCATTTCATAGCAGAAATCATCGACCCCAAAACCGGTGAAGTTCTTCCCGAAGGTTCTAAAGGTGAGCTTGTGTTTACTTGTATATCCAAAGAAGCGTTTCCTCTTATTAGATACAGAACGAAGGATATATGCGTTCTTACCAGAGAAAAATGCTCTTGCGGCCGTACACACGTACGTATGTCCAAGCCTATGGGCAGAAGCGATGATATGCTTATTATCAGAGGCGTTAACGTGTTCCCCTCTCAAATAGAGACCGTGCTTTTGAAGAAAGGTCTTACAAGTAATTACCAAATTGTTGTTGACAGAGAGAACAACAGCGATAAGATTGAAGTTAAGGTTGAAATGACTCCCGAATTATTTACCGATACTGTTTCTGAATTGGCAAAGATTGAAAAGGATGTTTCTGATGCGTTAAAATCCATGCTTGGCATTTACGCAAAGGTTAGCATCGTGGAACCCAAATCCATCGTTCGTAGCGAAGGCAAGGCAGTTCGCGTTATCGACAACAGAAAGCTTTATTAAGCAGAAAGGGAATAGTTATGGCAATTAAACAAATTTCTGTATTTGCGGAAAACAAAAAGGGCACGGCGTTTGGCACTTTGGATATTTTGGCAGACGCAGGCGTTGATATTAGAGCGTTAAGTATTGCTGAAACAACAGAATACGGCATTTTAAGATTCATCGTAGCTGATGTGGAAAAGGCAAGCCAACTGCTTAAAAATAGCGGCACTATAGTTACTGTTACAAACGTAATTGCTGTACAAATGCCCGATACTCCCGGCGGTCTTGCAGGCATCTTGGGCGTGCTCTCCAACGCAGGTATTAACATTGAGTATTTGTATGCCTTTGTTGCTACGGTAAAAGGTCACGCATGTGTGGTATTACGTGTTCAAGATAATGAAGAAGCAGAGTCCGTCCTTGTTAAAAATGGTATGACTCTTCTTACAGATGCTGATGTAAATACTCTTTAATAGAGTGTAACAAAAAGCCGAGAGGTTAATACCTCTCGGCTTTTTGTTCGGTAATTATTGAGTTCTTTATTGCGTAGATTTTAAAAATTGATATGCTCTTTATCAATAACAAGCTTTTTAATATTCTCGTCAGATGGAACGTTATACATGAAGCTCTGCATAAGCTTTTCCATTATAGCTCTAAGCCCTCTCGCGCCGGTGTTTAGCTCGTGAGCCTTTTTGGCTATCATTTTTGCTGCCTCTTGTGTGAATTCGAGTTCAACGCCGTCAAGCTCAAACAAACGCTTGTATTGCTTAAATAGGCTGTTTTTTGGCTCTGTCAATATCCGAACAAAGGCGTCTTCATCCAGAGGTTGCAAAGAGGTAATAACCGGTATACGACCAACTAACTCGGGTATGATTCCGTATTTTACCAAATCGTGTGGCGTAACCTCTTTTAAGACATGACTTTTGTCCAATTTTGAGGAGGTAAGGGTGCTGTTAAATCCAACAAGCTGTTTGCCCATACGCTTTTCAATAATGCTGTCAAGTCCATCAAAAGCACCTCCGCAGATAAACAAAATATTTTTGGTGTCTATCTGTATAAACTCTTGGTTGGGATGCTTCCTGCCTCCTTGCGGAGGTACATTGGAAACGGTACCTTCAATGATTTTAAGCAATGCCTGCTGTACGCCTTCACCTGAAACATCGCGGGTAATAGAACGGTTTTCACTTCGACGGGATATTTTATCTATTTCATCGATATATATAATGCCCATTTCCGCCTTCTTTACATCAAAGTCAGCGGCTTGTATCAAGCGCAATAAAATATTCTCTACGTCTTCACCAACATAGCCTGCTTCTGTAAGTGTGGTGGCGTCTGCAATAGCAAACGGTACATCAAGCATACGTGCCAAGGATTGTGCTAATAAGGTTTTGCCAACACCGGTGGGGCCTAAAAGAAGAACGTTGCTTTTTTCAAGCTCTACTGTTTCGGTGTCAGCCAAAGGCTTTTTCTTTTTTTTGACGGCTTCTTGTAAGGAAAGCACTCTCTTATAATGGTTGTATACAGCAACTGAAAGCACTGTTTTTGCATCATCTTGACCTATAACGTATTTATCGAGATGCTCTTTTATCTCTTTTGGTTTGGGCATTGTTTCAGCCGTAAGGCTTATGCCGTTGCCCGCGCTTTTTCTGTTAACATAAGTGTCATTAAAAGCGTTGTACACCGTAAATGAGGTGTTAAGGCAATCTTCACATATAAATACGTGGTGCTTTTCCAACAGTATGTCTATAAGCGGTACGCCGGAAATGCCGCAGACCTCACAGCATTTGCTGTTGTCGATGGTCGTTTTTATGCCGCCGCCGCGACCGTTAGTTCTGTCAGCCATAAATCTATCTCTTTTCCATTACCTTGTCTATTAAACCGTATTCAAGTGCCTGCTGTGCAGACATAAAATTATCTCTGTCGGTATCTCTTTCAATAACCTCAAGAGGTTGACCGGTTGCTTTGGCAAGCAGGTTGTTAAGTTTCTCTTTTGTTCTTTGCAACCATGCAGCGTGTATGCGTACGTCACTTGCTTGACCTCTTGCACCGCCCAAAGGTTGGTGTATCATAATTTCACTGTTAGGTAATGCGTACCTCTTGCCCTTTGCGCCTGCTGAAAGCAGAAAAGCACCCATGCTTGCAGCCATACCTACACACATTGTAGATACGTCGCACTTAATAAAGTTCATAGTGTCGTAAATTGCCATACCTGCGGTAACGCTTCCGCCGGGGCTGTTTATATACAAGAATATGTCTTTATCGGGGTCTTGCGCTTCTAAAAACAAAAGTTGTGCTACTACCAAAGATGCTGTGGTGTCGTTAACTTCATCAGACAAAATTATGATTCTGTCGCTAAGCAAGCGGGAGTAAATGTCATAAGAGCGCTCGCCTCTGTCGGTTTGCTCTACGACCATTGGTACCAATGCCATAATGATTTTCCTTTCGTGATGTGTTTTGCGTGGAGTTAAAGAAAACTATTTTGCGGCATTTTCCTTAATAAGGTCAACGGCCTTTCTCAAAACAATATCCTTAACCAAGGTTTCGGGTGCTATTGTTGCCTTAACCTTTTCAAGGTCGGTCTTATAACCTTCGGCAATCTTGTTGTATTCAGCTTCGATATCCTCTTCAGAAGCTTCAATGCCTTCAGCGGCAACGATGTTTTCCAAAGCAAGTCTGATCTTAAGCTGCCTTTCGGATTGAGGCTTAAAACTTTCGCGAAGCTGTTCCATAGTTTGACCTGTGTACTGGAAGAACATTTGAAGATTGCCGCCCTGCATTTGAAGTCTGTATTCGTAATCTCTAACGTTCATATCGATTTCGTCTTCAACCATAGGTGCGGGAAGATCAAGCTCTGTGTTAGCAAGCAAGTCGTCTAAAAGACCTTCTTCGTATGCGTATTCAGCAGCTTTTTCCTTTTTCGCTTCTATCTTTGCCTTAATATCAGCCTTGTATTCATCTATGGTGTCAAATTCAGAAACGTCTTTAACAAAATCTTCGTCAAGTTCGGGCAACTCTGTACGCTTGATTTCATGAAGAACTATCTTAAATATAGCATCTTTGCCTGCCAAATTTTCAGCGCCGTACTCTTCGGGGAACTTAACAGATATATCAAAGCTTTCGCCAACGGATTTACCAACAATCTGTTCTTC
>JAZUQW010000247.1:0-1554 GCA_045605905.1 Eubacteriales bacterium | reverse complement strand
GGGAGATCTGCTCGCTTACATCTGCAGTGGGGATAAGCTTTTCGGCAAGGCTTACGTTATAGTTTTCCAAGAACAAAACGTTAAGCTTTTCTTTTATCTTGGGGTTCTTTTGGATATCTGCGCTGATATAGCAAACTATCTGCTGTTCTCCTACGGTATTGCTGACCCCTATATGTGTCTTGCTGACTTTGACTTTTATCAGGATGCCCATAAGGAATTGGTAACAGCATACGGTGATAAAGAAGCTTGGAACAAGAAGTCCCTTATCAATATAGCAAAAGCAGGCAAGTTTGCGGCAGACAGAAGCATAGAAGACTATGCAAGAGATATCTGGAAGCTTGAAAAACAGCTTGACTAAAAAATAAGAGGTATTTTGTGTCTTTTAAGGTTTTAAATTGGCTATCAGAGACGATGCAGGGCAAGGTTTTTCAGCCTGTTCTGTATATAGACGGAAAACAAAGCAACAGTTGTACAGCGCCCAAGGGAAAAGCCATCGGCTTTTCCCTAAAGACGTTGCGTTCCCTTGCGGTACTTAAGGCTTACTTGATATTTACGGAAGACGGTTGCCCCGATCAACGTTTTGAGGGCAAGTGGCAGAACCTTGAGGACGGAATGGATAGCTTTGGCTTTGATGTTTCCATTGCTCCGCCTGCGGGTCTGTACTTTTACGGATTCGAGCTTCATACCCCCAGCGGTGTTTGGTATGTGGCAGAAGACGGTACAAAGTGCCGCCATAGGGTACATACCGACAGGGTTCTTGTCTATGACGAAAAGTACGATGCACCCACTTGGCTTGACGGCGGTATAATATATCACATATTTGTTGACCGTTTTTATAAAGGAAGCAAGAGTGTTCCCGTTAGAGATGACGTGGTGATGTACGAGGATTGGGAAAACGGTATTCCCGAATTTCCCGAGTATCCGGGCGCATTTCTCCGCAATAATACCTTTTTTGGCGGCACCCTTTGGGGCGTTATCGAAAAACTGCCATACCTTTCCGAGCTTGGCGTAACTTGTATATATTTAAGCCCTGTTTTTAAGGCTTATTCAAATCATAAATACGATACAGGCGACTATATGCAGGTGGACGAAATGTTTGGCGGGGATGAAGCCTTGGCACAGCTTTTTGAAAAAGCAAAACAACAAGGCATAGGTGTTATTCTTGACGGCGTGTTTAACCATGTAGGTGACGATAGCCTTTACTTCGACCACTTTGGCAAGTATGGCGGCAAAGGTGCCTATTCCGGCAAAAAAAGCCCCTACTACAAATGGTTTAGCTTTATCGATTTCCCCGATGTGTACGAGGCGTGGTGGGGCATAGGTAATTTGCCCCGTGTCAACCGCGTACCCTCTTTCCGTAAGCTGATTTACGGCAAGGGTGGCGTAGTAGATAAGTATATGGGTATGGGCGCTTCCGGATTTCGCCTTGACGTGGTGGATGAGCTCGAGCGGGACTTTACCGAGGGGCTTTGTGCCGCAGTCAAAAAGCATAAACGTGACGCTTATATGGTAGGCGAGGTGTGGGAGGATGCCTCTGACAAAATCGCTTACGAC
>JAZUQW010000246.1:0-2844 GCA_045605905.1 Eubacteriales bacterium | reverse complement strand
ATATCGACGAAGTCGATGCATCTTTTTGCGAGAGTTCGAATTCATACGCAAAAATGCCGAAAATATCTTTTTTGTAGCCAATAGACAAACAGAGAAAATCCGAACCTTTATCCTGTAGGAGAAGGGTTCGGATTTTTAGTTATGCTTTGATAAATGATAATGCTTGATTTTTGTATGATCGGTTGCTCAAATAGTTAGTATTGGCGGGAGGAATCCTGCCGCCTTTTTGTCAAGGAATGCCCGTCGCCTTTTTCTACATGATGAAGCGCGAAGTTTCCGCGCCTTCCCGGTTTGTTATAATCGCTGTTGTTAAGCAGTTGGGGGCGTGCCTTTCTTGAGATGTTCGGGTGTACCGTCTGGGTAGTACAGGCATAATTCTTCATCGCTGATAAACTCATAGGTCATGACCGTTTACCCCAATGTAATGGTAGTTTCGTCCGCCGTCCAAACATCGCTTTCCGTCTCCACATTATTGTTAATGAGCGAAAACAGACCGTTTTCATAGAAGATGTATTGAGTTACCCAAAATAGTATATGGTTTTGTACCACGAGGAAAGAAGGCGAGGGTCATAACTTACGATCTATTCCTCGGAAGAGTCTTCAGAGGAGTCATCTTCTACGGAGATAGATTCGGTGGTATCGTCTTCTACGGAGATAGATTCGGTGGTATCGTCTTCAGAGGGGCCTTCGGGGTCAATATCGGGTGTTCCGTAGTATCCGTAGTAGTCTAAGCAAAGCTGAATATATGCCTCAAGGGAGAAATTGGAGTTGGGGAATTCGCTTATAAGGTTTGCATCGTACTTAAGAATAAGCGCTGCGTCCAAGCTGTTAACCATTCCGTCACCGCTGGCATCACAAAGCATAAGCTGAAGAGGAGTAAGATCTGTGATAAGAATTGCATCGTATTTAAGGATAAGCGCCGCATCAAGACTGTCGAGTATGCCGTCACCGTTGCCGTCACCAATGTAAATGTATTCGGTTTTGGTGGCGCCGCATTGAGTGCAGGTGAACAAAACTGTACCGGGCTGTGCGGCTGTGGGTGCGGAAGTAACCTCGGGCATACCCCAAACATGTGCAAGGGTGAAGTTTACGGTTTCAACACTGCTGGTCTCGCCTGCATCGTCCACCGCCCAAACTCTTATTGTGTGGGAAGAGCCGCATTCAAAGGCAGAGAGGGGGATAGAGAAGGGGGTGCGTTCGTCGTTTATTGTTATGTTTTCAATTACCTCTTCTTCGCCGCCGTCAATGGTGTAATAAAGATTAACAGTGCCAAGATTGGGGTCTTCAATAAAGCCGTCAAGGGTAGCGCCTATGTCGTCAAGGGTATCTTCTATGACAACAGCCGGACCTTGGTTTATACCAACTTCCATAAGCACATAAAAGCTTACGCTCTCTCCTGCGGCAATGGTGCGGTTAGTCCAGCTCCAGCATATAGCGCTGTCGCCGCCGTCATAAATAGCATCATCGGCGCTGTCGTCAAACATATTGATAAAGTAGGTATTGCTCCAGTGGCCTATCCAAAGACTGTCAACACCGCCTGCCGCGCCGTCAACAACAAACATACAACCGTCATCGGAAACAAGCTTTGCGCCAAGACCGCCGGGCAAAACCTTAAGAGTTGCGCTATCGTCACCGTTAACCTGTACGTCAGAGGTGGTCGAAAGCGAAAAAGTCTTTGCAGAAGAGGTGGGGTTCGTTACGGTATAGCTGATCTTTACATAGTTACCGCCGCCCGCATAACTGTTTTCCAGCTTAAGCTTAAGCCCACCTATGGTCTGCTCCAAAGCACCTGCAGTGTCGTAGGACATTGCCCGCAATGCCGCTTCAAGGTCATAATCACCCTCTGCGTCTATAAGTGCCTGATATTCCGCATAAGCGGCATCGTATGCTTCGTCATAAACAGACCACTCAATCTCGCCGTTTAGATACTGTTCATAAAGGTCTGCCGTCGCTTGGTCTGCGTAAGTATATGCGGATGTAGCGCCGTAGTACAGCATACCGTCCATTTTGCCGTTGGCACCGTCCACATTCATAAAGGTGTGGTAGCCGTAGTTTGAATAGGTACTGCCTATAAGCTGTTCGCCGTAGCCTAAGTCTACATAGCCCTTTACATCAAAGCCGTACATATCCTGGGGCCCATAGCTTTCATAAAAAGCATCGTATTTGTCTGCCTTTGCCAACAGCTTAATGTTGCCGTTGTCCGCATCCCCAAGGGCAGACGTGCTGACTGCACAAAGGCTTACAAGCATAAAAACTGATAAAAGAATTGCCACTAATTTTTTCATAAGAACATCCTCCATAGTAAATTATTGTAAGTTGTACGCAAATTTAAATAATTGCATAAATTGTATTGTATGTCACCATAATGGAATATCGATTTTTGCTTTGTTTTCCTCCGTTTCTGCTAATTTTTTGTCGGTCGGGTTTTAAGGACCTGCTTTTTTAATACGATAGGTTCTCAACCATATCGGAAAAGGCTACTTCTAAAATGCAATCATAGTCATAATAGTTGGTGATAGCATAGACGCCGTCCTTTTTGAGGCAACAACGATAGCCGTCCTCGCCGTCGCTTTCCCATTCCACCTCCCAACCAAGGTCTTTAAGCTGGATTGCATAGTCTATAGCGTCCTGATTGGTAGCGCAGTGGTAATTAAACCATGCAGCATAGTGTTCAGCAGGGAGCTTGTCGCTGCTAAGGTTAAAATCAACATCTTCATAGCCGTTGGTGAAGTCCTGAATGGTGTAGGATTTGTTGTAGTCGCTTTCTGTCATACCACACTGAGGCAAGGGGATGCCATCGATAGACTTGGGAAGAGCAAACAAAGAATCCGTTGCGCTTACGCT
>JAZUQW010000245.1:0-5030 GCA_045605905.1 Eubacteriales bacterium | reverse complement strand
ATAAAATCCGGAAATTCAAGCATATTAAACGTTGTAAAGCTAAGTACAACAGATAATAAAACCGGTACTACAGTAAACGTGAAGAAAAGAAGGAAGAAAGGCGCTATCATAAGATACGCAACTTTATACTTTTTCATTTCTATCCAAGTCCACTGGAGCTTTGATTTATCTCTTCTAAGCACGGGTTGCTCAGAAATTGTCTTTTGTTCCATATTACATCTCCTTGAATAAATTTAATGAAAAGTATAGCATCAATCATCCAACGGATAATCTTCAACTATAGGCAATCCGAATTCTTGTCTCTTACGAGAAAGCTCTGCATTAATGGTTGTAATATAAGATTGCAACTTTTCAACAGGTTCAGCATCTTCATTATATACCGCCAAGAACGCGAATTGTGCGTAACGAGCAATAATATAACCACCGGGATATTCAGGCGTACATGTTACGCTATTGAACTGTGCGGAAAGATTGTCGTATTCACTCTTAGACCAAGGCATTGAATAGAGTGCTTCCATGTTAGCGGTGTTTTGCTTTGCAGAAGGACCGAGAAGCGCTTCCATTTCTATACCGTAGCTACTCTGTGCATCAGCACCAGACCACCACTGCATAAATATATAGGAAGCAAACTCATTACCTCTCTCCTCAACAGAGCGAAGCATCATCATAGTTGTAACAGTACCCACTGTCGTGTTATTAATAACGCCATCTTCGCCAACAGTACCGGGAAGAGGAGTAAACTCCCACATACCGTTAATTTCAGGCGCGAATACTATCAACTGATTATAAGCTGTATAATCTGCAATCGCAATAGGCATTTCGCCGGAACGGAAACGATTTGCAAAATCGTAGGTTACTGGGAAATCATACATTGTATAAAGTTGGCATACATCTTCGAAGCACGCAAGTGCAACTTCGTCGTCCAAATTAATGGTCATACCATTAGTTTTGGGGATCTCATTGCCTTCATCGTCGTAATACAAGTTACCGCTTTCTTTTAATTGCTTATAATAATCATCGTTTTCAAGATAAGCTTCGTAATTGCCTTCGTCATACATTGTTACACCCTTTTGGTACATCCAAATGGTAGAGCCTGTAACGCCAGAGGGGAAACCAATCTCCAACTTATTTGATTGCAATGTATAAATCATCTGATAAAAGTCATCCCAAGTGTTGGGAACAGTAAGATCAAGTTCTGCAAGGATATCTTTTCTGTAGAACATCATATAGAATGACATATTTTCAGGAATGCCGTAAAGCTTACCGTAAAGAGTAAGGGGAACGGTTGCTTGATCCGCAAATCTTGTCTTTACTTCATCGATGGTGTCAACGTTCCATTCAAGTTCGCCGTTAGCGCCAACAGTATAGTACTTATCCTTATACTTACTGTTACCATATACAGAATCGTCCTTATAACGGTCAAAATTGTTGAAATTGTAGCCTTTTACATCATCATCTTTACCGTATTTGGTCTCATCGTTAAGGGCCATAACAGCAGAGCGGATAGCGTAGTTAATAGCTTCTGTTTGTGCATTGCCTAATGCCACGTCAGGACCGGTGCCTGCCAGAGTAGAAGGCAACAGAGTACCAGCTGCTACCAACTTAACTTTGACATTAATGCCGGGATACAAAGCTGTAAACTTATCATCCACCAAATTTCTCAATATGGAAGCTTGGTCACGGCCGGTAGTAACCCAAACTTCAACCGTATGAGCGGAATCAGCTTCAGTTACTGCATTCTCGGAAGAACTGCTTATAGATGTGTAGTCAGTAAAGAAGGACATTATGAACTTAAGTATTTCTTGCCACAACTCTCTGAAAAAGCCTGCTTCTGCCTCAGGTAATTCATCGGCGGGAGACATAAACTTAATATAGTCGATGTTTAAAGGCTGGTTTTGAGTTTGTGTAAGCCATGTACCCAAAGAACCCGTTTGAGTCTTAAGATCGTCCATTAACGCTGCAATCTTTGAAGGCTTGTTACCCATTTGGCTAACGGTATAAGCAACCTTTTCAAGAGTTACAGAGTGGTCGCCGGGGCCCATGGCCGCAACAAGCTGATCATATATATCGTAAAGTTTTTCTGCTTCGTTTCTCAAACCTCTAACTACTTCAGGCAAGGTTCTTTCAAAACTGTAGTCACGATACTCATCAGGATCAGGACCGGTAATCATCAATATTTTTCTATAGTAAGAGTTAATGCTGTTAAGAGAGGTTTCAACATCACTAAGAAGCTTTGACATACCACCAAGAACGACTTCCATTCTGATTGTATATGTAACATCAGCTTCAAGGTAGAATTTGAAATTGGTATCACCATCGGTAAGGCCGCCGGTTTTCCAAACATCGCTATAGTCGAAGCGGAGAGCACTTGCCTCTTTGAAAGGCACTTCACCATTTATGTAAAGCTTTCTTGAAACAAACACACCGGAATAAAAGTCCTGTATTGATCGAGGTACAATGTTGTAAAAACCAGTCTTCGGAACAACAACCTGCCATTCTATCCACTGCCCTACATACTGCCACTTATCGCCACCAACCTCGTTAAGAAGCGTACAGGAAACGTCTTGAGGTTCGGTTAATGCAGAAGTTCTGTCGCTTGTTTGATAAATGGTATTGGACGAAGTTTTGTATGTATCTTCACCTTGTATTGTTACACAAGTACCAGCAGGAACATCCTTTGCGTCTTTGTGCTCGGCAAGATATTCTTCGTAAGTTTTTAAGACTTTAACAGGAACAAACGCCAACGAACTGAAAACAACAGGTTCTCTTATTGCGTCGATAGTAACGGTATGAGTTCCTTCCTCAAGGTAAAACATGAGAGGATCGGAAGCATACCCTGTTGAATCGTAAACTTCTGTCTTTACCCATTCTGACACAAGCTTCTTTTCAGGCTTCTTTTCATTGTCATTACCATCTGTGATAAACAGTGTGTCATCTTTTTTATGGGCTTCCTTTAACGCAGTAGCGTATTCAGCGTCGTTAGAATATATTTCCTTACCATCCACAACGTAGGTATCAACCCAAGTGCGTTGGAATTCAACAGAGCGAGATTCCTTATAAGGAATAGAGCCATCAATGAGAATCTTTCTCTCAATAGCAGAACTCTTTGCACTAACCGAAGAAAGATCAGCACCGCACTTATCGCAAGAGGCTGTAGTGTTAGGATATTCTGTATCCTTAACAGCAGTGGCGATATAACTATGATATGCATTGCCTTCAGAATCAACTAAACATTCGTCAGTAGGATAGAAATACACATTACCTGTGTAATATCCAACCTCAAAGCAATAAAATGCACTTTCAGCTACTTCAAAAGTATAAGTGATGCTTCCGTCATCACCAACAGCGATAGCAGAAAAGTCCTCACCATTTAAGCCTTCAACTCCTTCGAAGGAAGAAACTTTCTCAAAGAAGTCAACCGTAGCTAAATCCTCATGATCTTTATCATAAGCAGACAAATCTAGGTCAATTCTTACAGTAGCATGCTTGTCAACGTTAACAACAGTATCACCTTCATCGTTAACGGAGTAGTAAGAATTAACATTGAGATAGTCAGAATAAGAAGTGGATGAAAGCTCATCCTTTATATCTGACAAATCGGTTCTAATCATGGAATCGGGAAGCTCCATGCTTGTAGAATCAGCAGCGCTTGCATTTCCGACAGAGCCAAAACCTGTTAGTAGCATAACAAGCATCAACGCAAACACAAACACTCTTTTGGGCTTAGAGGTCACTCTCGCCATTCAACATTCCTCCTAACAATTGCTGTATAATATAACATCATACAAATACAAGCTTTATATTAGCAGATTGTGTTAGATTTGTCAAGCTTTCATATATATATAAGGCGTTCACAGAATGACTCCTTTTTCTATTTTTACAAACTTTTATTAATTGTTCATATTGATTTAAAACAAGTTTCTAAAATTCATTTTTAAGGTATATCAATTAGAAATTTAGCAAGTTGTGTTTTTCAGCAGCAAACAGCGGATATATCCTTAATAAAGCGCCAAAAACTGCTATATAAAAAACTTTAACTTCGTTCTTCAATATCAAAAATTATATTACACCAATAAAGCTATAAAAGGCAAAAACAAACCATTGTTGATTTTGCACTATTGCGCATCTGTGTTTTTGTTAAGTATCACCAAAGAGCAACTCGGTCTTTTTCCGAAAAATAAATAATGCACAAAACATTTGTTTGTGCATTATTGACTCGAGAAAACGTTAATTTTTACTTAAAACAACAACAAAATACCCGTTATTTGTCCCAACAACAGAATACGACCACCCAGAACCGGAGGTAGGTACAGATATAACCGTAGTGTCTCCTGATTCAGCTTTTACAGCATAAATTTCGTATCCTACGCCCTCACTATCTTTTATTTGAGCACGTTTATCACACGAAGTTCTGTCCTGTAAATAGGTAATATATTCCTCAAGCACCCACTGGTTAACATGCATATACGCTGCATGGGGAACACCAACATATCTAAAATGAGAAGCATCAGGTTTAAATTGGGTAAGATCCTCTTTACCTTCAGGATATCTCAAAACAAAGCCAAATTTCCAACAATTGTCAAGGAACCATTCATATGACCCCTCACCCATTACGCCTTGAGACGATGGATAAACCACCAAATGAAAAGCAAGTCCGGTATGGTGCTCGCTCTCCCCTCCTGCTTGCAAATAAGGCAATTCCGAACTGTCAACTTTGCTTGCATCCGCTTCATAATCTTTTTGCTGATCATCTACGCTAATATACGTTTTGGACACCATAAGTGTTCTCGGGGAAATTTTAGTGTCTTTATAAAACGCATCAATCATTTTGCACAAAGCATCGATTGTTTGTTGTTTTAAAAACAACTCGGTTGTGCTTAAAACAAAAGATTGATTCTTGTTAGTTTTCTCTGTATATACGTTAACCAACAAGTCATCGATATTGTCGGTATATTTATAATCTTGTTTCACAAGCAACAAATCCCCTTGGTTCAAAGAGGAATTATTAACGGTAATAGTCTCAAATTCTA
>JAZUQW010000244.1:0-1686 GCA_045605905.1 Eubacteriales bacterium | reverse complement strand
GATGACTAGATGCTTGAAATACGAATTTAAGCTTGTACGTCCGCTGACGGTTCTGTGTATTGCACTGATAATCGCAGTAGGATGCGTTGCTTACGGATACTTCTTCTTCGACGATTCCTTTGCGCTCTCCGATTGGAGGGTGAAAACCGAGGAATGGCTTGTGGAGTCTGAGGCGGCAATGACAGAGCTTGAGGGAGACAGCTTGGCGTTTGAGAAAGCATACGCCGAGGAGCTGAGATATCATCTGGATAATAATATCCCCTTCAACGTAATGACCGTGGCGGCAGGCGTTACTGAGCTGTTTTCTATGGAGGCGGTAGTTTGTCTGATAATGCTGTGTCTGGTATTCTTTACGGTAGGCGCAGACAAGCGTTACGGACTGTATAAGCTGCTGTTTATACGCCCCATAAGCAAAAGCAAGCTTGTAATATCCAAGGTTATATGCGTGGCGGTTTATGCTTTTGCGCTGTCGCTGTTCTTTTCTCTCACCGGTCTTGCGGTGTCCGCCGCTTTCAATTACAGCAACGGCTTTGCTACGGGGGTTGAAAACGGCTCTTTCCTGCAGACAGAGCTTGCGTATATGCTTAAGCAGATTGCGGCTTTACCCTTTCAGCTTGTTATGGTGGGTCTTGTGGGGCTTATGCTGATGACCGTCATAAACAGCGACGTAGTGGCAGGCTGTGTGAGCTTTGTATTGCTTACTGCGGGCACAACGCTTTGCTCTTTTCCGGAGATACTTCCCTTTGTCCGCAATAACACCTTTGTCGGTCTCTGCTCCACCTTTGTCAGCCGTGCTGTTACGGCGCTTGACTCAGGTCTTGTCCTTGCTTACGGCGCGAACTTGTTGGCAATATCGCTTACAACCGTGGTGGTGTTCAGACTTAAGTACAGAGAATTATAGAGGTAGATATGAAAACAAAACTGCTGACCCTTATCCCTGCTTTTCTGCTGGTGCTCGGGTTTCTTTTGGGGGCATTGGTTTTGACTGCCCCTGCAGACGGCGCCTTTGGGGGTGCAGACGGCTTTGGCGTGGAAAACGCTCCGTTTATGAAGATATTTCCTAACAATCTGCTTATGTGTATGCTGTTCGTTGCAGGCTGTGGCATACTCAGCTCGGTGATGGCGCTGATGCAAGGCATCTCATTCGGCTGTCTGTTCGGTCTGTGGTTGACAATGCAAAACAGTGCGGCAGACTTTGCGATGCTGTTTCTGCCCCACGCGGTCTTCGAGTTCGCCGCAATGGTTATAGCAAGCGGCATAGGCTTTAAAATACTGAGGTATCTCGTGTCCTCCGAAAAGCAAGACCTCTTTTCGTTTGCAAAAAAACTCGTACCGGGACTGTTTACGGTAACAGCGTGCGTGCTTGTCGGTGCGATTGTTGAATCGTTCATTACTCCGATGCTGTACAAATTGACTTGTTAATAATAAAAAGGATGGTATGATTGTTATGAAATTAAAGAACAAAGCTCTGCGTTGTCTCATCGCTTTCCTTCCCCTGCTTATAGCGGAAACTATTATCCTTGCCTTTGATTACTACGAAAAGGGCAATTTTAAGGTCAACCTGAATCTCAGCCTTATCTTTGGCGCAGTAGCCTTGATGACGATTTTAGGTAAGGTCTTCTTCGATTTTATCGTTACTCTGATAACCAATAAATGCACAGGGACCGATATGGGCGCCGGCGACAC
>JAZUQW010000243.1:0-1784 GCA_045605905.1 Eubacteriales bacterium | reverse complement strand
TTGTTTACATACGGATGGTTTTTAAGCAAGGTTTCATCCGATATCATACCGACAGATTGGCTGCAATTTTTTATGGCTTCACTTTCATTAACGAGGATATCACGGTTAAAGATAACATCTACCGAACAGTCGGTGTAATTGCCGAATCCACGGTTTGCCAAATCCTGATTTATAAACCACAAAAGGTCTTGCATTGCGGCTTTAAACTCTGTTTCCATACCGTTGGCATCCAAATCCATATCGCTGTACATAGACTGAATATTCATCTGATTAGGAGAGTTACCAAGCCTGTCGTCTTTGGCATCATGCCCGCGTGCATTATCGATAATGGACTGCTTAAGGTGGTCTATTGCTTTTTTATAAGAGTCGGAGTCAACATCTAGCTTTAATATCCTTGCATCGCCCTTAACTCCGTCGAAGGTGCGTACTTTTATAACGCCTGAAGACATTATGTTCTTGCGTACACTCCCGGTATCTTCTCCATCGTAGTTTTCCAACACTATAACAGAGTTATATACAGTCGCATCCAAAGCATTCATAAAGTCAGAAGTTTTAAGGTTAAGCTGGTCTTGCAAGCCTCTTACTTTGTTAAGCAACGGTTGTTCTGCCTCGCTGTATTTGAAACACACAAGAGGAATGCGCTTCCAATTGTACGGCTTGCCGTCTGCCGTAATATAAGCTCCGCTTGGCGCATCGGGGTCACGCACAAGAGCTCCCTCATGATACACGAAGCGGTCAATACCCCCACCGTGCAACACTTCAACCTTTGTTGTTATCTGTTTTTTGCGCTCCTGCGTATATTCTTCGATACGATACAAATGGATGGCACAGTCAAGCTTTGTGTGTGCGGCATCAGCCCAAAACGGACGGACGGACGAAGCGGAAAGCACGGAAAATTCAAGCTTGCCGCCCTCTCCGTAATAAGGCATTATCCAAGCTTTACCGCCTATTACAGCTTCACGGGCGGCGGTTTTAAGTTTTTGGCGTAAGCCGCTGTCGAACACTGTTTCTAAAACTTTCTCGTGGTTTTTATCCGAACAGTCAAACACAAAGGGCTTGCCCATAAGGTAGTTTGTTTTTTGGTCCACGCATTTTGCGTATTGATTATCAACAATTTTGTTGTTGGGCAAATATGGTATTTCCACCTCTTTACCCGCTTCATCGACCATGGTTATACGACGGTCCAGAATGTCATGCTCGCCTTTGTAATAGCGTTCGCTGTCAAGCTGGTCAGTTAGATGCGGCGACGTGAGCCAGTCGGCAATTTCACATTGCAAGAACTCCAAATCGCTCATACCGTGCACAAAAGTACCGCCCGTAGGCAACGAAAACGCGCCGCCGACAGTGTCAAGATTTAATGTTACCAAATTTGTTTACCTCCCATTATCCAAAGCTGAAGCGTGTGCCGCCGCCTATTCGCTCTGCTATTCCCGTTGTGGCGTCGGGGGCATCGTCGTGGGCATTTTTGCCTTCACGCTGATACCTTGTCATAGCCTCATAGTATTCGGGCCAGCGGTCTTTCCAATTAGCAGGAAAATATATGTGGTCCATAACCCAAGTGGCGTTGGACAAAATGCGTGCCTGCTTGTTTTTGCTTTGAAAGAACCACTCCACACGGCACCTGTTGGAGCCCATAGCTTTAAGGTTTCTGTCCACAGCGCGGGCAAATCCTCTGCCGCCGTTGTTGCTTTCGATATCGGCAACGCCTATACCGTCTTTTATAAGCATTTTTGCGGTAGCAGGCTCCGTAACCTCCATAGGCGCTTTGGTGTACAGCACATCCC
>JAZUQW010000242.1:0-8745 GCA_045605905.1 Eubacteriales bacterium | reverse complement strand
GTTTCATCGCTTCATGATTTGGGATTTTGGGGTTAAGTCGGTCAAAGATATCCTTTGTAATCTCATATAGGTCATATGCCATACCGCCGCCTGTCTCTGCGGTGTAGCGGTCGTTTTCTTCATCATAGCAGGTTTTCCATGAGCTTGTTTTCTTGAATACCATAATTCTTCACCTCAAATCTATACGGATCTTAAATCATCTATTTTCTTCATTACGCCAAATTGCGTCATAGTAAAACATATTGCGTTTAAACTGCGGTCACACTTTATAAAGTCTAAAGGGGGTGGGGGCACTTAGATCTGTGCTGCAATTGTGGATAACGTCTATGTCCACTAAGTATCACTTTCTTTTATTCCACCTTATGATTTTATGCACGTTTAAGATGTTGGTGTTGGGCATGACGTAGCGTTTGCGATCGTGTGTTATTATTGTAGCTATCTCATACACCGCAATCGTGCTGCCTAATAAATTCCTATGAGAGCGAAATTTGTGTTTTATTTTTGCGATATGCTTTTTGTGGATGGCTTTGCTTCCTGCCCATATCAGCCAATCCTTAGACAAATATAAAGTACCCTCCAAACGTTTTACGTTTTTGTCGCAAAATTCTGCGTTGTACAGCCGTTCTTGCCTTGCTATCATTCTTCGAAAACGTATTATCGGCAGTAGCGCGAGCAAGAACAAGCCTATTAGGGCTAAGAGGCAATACACAAACACTTTGTTAAATTCGCCGTAAATGACAAATACAAAAAGTAAAACTGCCACTTCGCCTAAAAAAACAAAAGTATTTCTCTTTATGTATATCTTTATATACTTGGTCGTCATTATGTTAATTTCTTTTGTTTGTATCTTTCTATGCTCTATTTTGCTATCAGCTTATACCTGCCTATAACGATGTCAACAACTGCCTGCGTTTTTACACGCATATTAAGCTTTGCCAAAACTGTACGCACCGTATCCTCCGATAGGGTGGGTAGGTATTGACGGTATTTGGGGTGTTCGTCCATAAGCTCGCCTAAAAGCCTTATAAGCAAATCGCCGGACTTAGGCGTGGACGGATAACCACGGGAGATAAGTGCCATGTTGTTATCGTAGTTAGGCGCAAGTCCTAAAAGCTTTCCCGTCTTTACATCACGAAGCAGACCGAAGTTATTCGTATGCCTGTCGGGATTTGCACAAAGGGTGTCCATAAATATAAGACGGATATAGTCGGGTATAGCCTCGGGGCAAATACGCTCAAGCGCCTTAATCACATCGGCATAATCCTCGTTGTCGCCCATAAAGGCAGAGGCGGGCTCGAAATTAACAGAAGCACCGTCGGTAAAATCAAGGGACTTTATGCACCCGTCGCCACGCTCATAGACTGCCATATTAAAGCCAAGAGCCTTTCCCAACTCGTATATAAACAGTTCGGAAAACATTTCGTTATGGCTTGCTTTTTTATACATCCACCACTTGCCGTCCTTAAGCTTCCAACACTTTTCAAAGCTACCCACGTTGGTAAGCTCGGGCGTTTTTGAGCGGCGACTGTTTGCGGCACGGTTAAAGCTGTTGTAAGAGCCTTTAAGCGCAAGGTTTGAGAAGTAGTCGTCGGTAAATTTAACGTCGTCATAGGTCAAATCAGAGCCCACGGGACGCACCCAATAGTTATCCGTGATAGTCGCACCGTTCACGTGGATAACTGTAGAAACATCGTCCTTTTCCGCAAGACGTAGCGCCTTTTTCAGCAGACGGGAGTTAGCACGGTGAGAATCAATGGCCCGTGTCTCAAGCCACGCATCAGCGTTAGCCACACGCTTCAAATATAACGGAAGCAAGGCTTCGTTCTTAACGGTCAACACACCGTCCTGCCAAATAGCAACCGACGTATCTCCGCTAAAGATCTCGTAATTTCTCTTTACCATCCCGCACACACTCCTTTCCTATCATGTTTCTAATAACGTATATATTTTAGCCCATTTCTAACGTTTTGTCAATGTGCTGTTTGAAATGCGTTTTATAGCCTACGGTCAAACTGCGGTCGTAAAAACAAAGAAAGAGCCAAAAACCATCTTGAATAGATGGTTTTTTGGCTCGTTAAAGGGCTAAAATTGTTTGTCTTGCAAGAAAATTCTTACTCCCACTTGCTTAAATTAGCATTATATTGAGTGAATTTAGGTCTTTTCGCGCGGTTTTTCGGGATATTTAACCGAGATTTTCCGCTTTATCTATGGCGTCTACGAAAAAACGGTATCAAATTGGTATCACCGATACCACCCAGAAAATACACTTTCTCTGTTCGCTTTATTATACCATAAAAGCGGAATAACTGCAAGTGGTTTCATGAATATAAATGTTAATTAAAAGTAATTTTAACTACATCTGTATCAACAATATCATCCCAAGACTCAGCATCAAATATATGGAAATACAATTCTAAATTGTCAATATTAGTTATCTCGTTTTCCTCAAGATCGGATTCAAAAAATGTTATGGTATCAACCGCTTTTTTGCTTGGCATAACTTCACAAGAGAACATAGCATCCACCATAAAGCCATTAATCGAAACATCTCTACTTTGAACAGTAATTGCTTTGTTGGTATTGTTTTCAATGTAAACCACGATGCTCGGGCCAAAAATAGAAGCGTTTTCGGAAAGCCCCTTAATTATAACTTTGATGCCGTTGGCGTTATAAGCTATATCTCCGCTATCATCAAATATATATTGATAATTATCGGCAATAGAGGTTTTTAACTGTATCTGATCAGTATCAAGATAATCTTCCCAATCAGATGTAGTGAAGATATGGAATGAGAGCTCAATATCAGCAATGTCGGTTATTCCGCAGGATTCTAAATCAGAACTCATAAAAGTTAAGCTATCATTTGCCTTCTTTCCGTTAACGATATCAACGGACATCATAGTGTCAACCATATAACCGTTAACGGACACATTACGACATTGGATGGTTAAATCTTTGCCAGAATTGTTTTCGATATAAAGCTTAATTTCCGGACCAAATAAACTATCTATATTTATACTCTTTGCGGTGATTTTTACACCACTTTCATCGAGAAGTACGGTTTGCTCAATGGTAACCTCTGTTTTAGAAGGCTGATTATTATTGTTGGTGTTTTCCGTATCTTCGCTATTTGTTCCGTTGTTTTCGACGCTTTCTGTGCTTCCACCGTTGGTTCCAGTTTCCCCGGTGTCACCTATTTCTACATTAGATGGTTTTTTGATTTCATCATTTGTAGAAACATCACAAGCCACAAGAGAAAGCACTAAGAAAAGTGCAAGCGTAAGGGTTAAAATTTTCTTCATTTTGTTTTTTCTCCTTGAATATAAAAAGTGCGTAAACTCAACTTGGAGCTTACGCACAAAAACACAAGTTCCAAGTTGCTACACTATGCCATACAGAATAAAACTTTAATCTTACCCTAAACCGGCGGAACTTGCATTTGATCAAGTTTTGACAGTTTAGGGTATAGATATAACTTGCCCCAGAGGTTTATTAAAGTACAATACTCCATGATAAAGTATAGTGTGCATACACCTTATAACATAAAATTTGACTTTTTGCAATAGAAAATATAAAAAGGACATCACTCAATGGTAAACAATTTGTGAGGCCCTTGGGTTGTTATTTCATATAATCGGCGCACGCCTTCTCAAGCAGAAGAAAATCGTTGCAGCGCTTGGCGAGAGATGAAGCATCTCCCTCCTTGATTTTAATCTTATAAACGTTCTGCGCATTCTTCCAAATCTTCTCTTGGATTGACTTGATATAACGGTACTCGGCGAGAAGCAGAGCGCGGTAATGCGGATCTCGCTCGTTTCTGATGTCAACGTATTTGGTTTCGCTCAGCGGCACCGGGAACATATTGTTCAGATTGATAACAGCGTAGTCCTTGATCTTAATAAAATCAAGTCCTTCCTTCATCAGCTTGTGCTTGTCCTTAAACGAGGAAAGCGGTGCGAAGTAATCAAAGCCGTTGATGTGTAAAACGATACCGATATATTTTCTCTCGTTCTTCTGCCCGGATTTCTTGTTCTGAAACAGATGCGGAGCATACGCCGAGAGATATGTAATGTAGCTCCCGTTAATTTCGTAAAGCTTAAGGTTGTCCATTGAGTCCTCCTAAAAAGCAAATGAGGGCAAGTGTACCTTGCCCTCATCAAATAACCTTCGCATTCTGAGTAGCGAAACACTCACTTGTAACTTTCTTGAAAGAACCAAGAGAAGTTCGCTTAGTAAGTTTCTCATTTAGGGCTGAGATACACCCACACTTATATTATATCCTTTTTCGGCACGTTTGTCAATACAAAAGGGCAAATTTTTATAAAACAACGGCAAGAAATTATTACATCCCTGCCGTTGTTTATTATTCTATTTGGTATCAAAACGGTATCGAAAACTCGTTTTGAGTGCCAAAATCCCTTGATATATAAGGCTTTTTCGACTTTCGTTTATTATTCCCACTCGATAGTGCCTACGGGTTTGGGAGTGAGATCTAAAAGGACACGATTTATACCGTCAACTTCGTGGGTTATACGATAGGTTATATGGTGCAGTACGGAATAGGGTATCTCTTCTATTGTAGCGGTCATAGCATCTTTAGTATTAACTGCGCGGATTATTGCAGGCCAACCTTCGTAGCGGCTTTCGTCCTTAACGCCTACGCTCTTTATATCGGGCACGGCTATAAAGTATTGCCATACCTTTTCCGCAAGCCCGTTTTTGTCAAACTCTTCACGCAGGATAGCATCAGCTTCACGCAGAGCGTGCAATCTGTCACGGGTTATTGCGCCCAAGCAACGAACGCCTAGACCGGGACCGGGGAAGGGTTGACGGTAAACCATTGCGTGGGGAAGCCCTAAAGCCTCACCAACCACACGCACCTCGTCCTTGTAAAGCAGCTTAATGGGCTCTACAAGCGCAAACTGCAAATCATCGGGCAAGCCGCCAACATTGTGATGGGACTTAACAGCTTTTTTGCCCTCTGCCTGTTTAATGCTTTCAAGAATATCAGGGTAAATAGTGCCCTGTGCAAGGAACTCAACACCATCAAGCTTCCTTGCCTCGTCAGCAAAAACGTTGATAAACTCGGCTCCTATAATCTTTCGTTTCTTTTCGGGGTCGCTCACGCCCGCAAGCAAATTCAAAAAGCGGTCGGTTGCATCAACATATATAAGGTTAGCGTCAAGCTCTTTGCCAAACATATCGATAACAGCTTCACTTTCACCCTTGCGCATAAGACCGTGATTAACATGGACACAAACAAGCTGTTTGCCGATAGCTTTAATAAGCAAAGCGGCAACTACCGAAGAGTCAACACCGCCGGACAACGCCAAAAGTACCTTTTTGTCGCCAACCTGTGCGCGCACTGCGGCAATTTGTTCTTCTATAAAAGCATCGGCCAACACTTTGGTGGTGATGCGCCCCATCGTTTCGGGTCTTATATTGGAATCCATAAAAACACAACCTCCCACATTGTTTTTTAATGGAAACATTATAATACAAACCCGCCCGCTTGTCAAGAAGCGGACGGGAAAAAACAACGCAGATTTTATATATTTTTTGCTTATTGTTAAAGCTTAAAACTCGGTAATAAGGCTAGCGTCAAACTTAAGAATCATCGCCGCATCAAGGCTGTCAACCATACCGTCGCCGTTAACGTCGGCGGCCAGTAGTCCGTCACCCTCAAGGGTGATAAGCAAGGCGTCATACTTAAGCACTTGCGCCGCGTCAAGACTGTCAACTGTGCAGTCAAGGTTAACATCACCAAGAAGAAGGTTGGAAGATTCTTCTTCGGAACTGTTGCCGCTTGTGTCCTCGCTTGTTTCTTCATCGGATGTTTCGTAATCGTCATCGCTTGTTTCTTCATCGGACGTTTCGGAGCTTTCCTCGCTTGTTTCTTCATCGGGTTTGGGTATCTCGTTAACCGACAAGAGTATAGCGCCTGCGTTTGCGTTGCCGTATGCACCTACCGCATAGGCGTACAGAGTATAAGCGGTCATAGCCACGTCAGCGTTGGTGATGGTAAGGGTTGCTACGCCGTCATTAAGACCTGTTTCGAAGGTAGACTCGGGGAACGCCGCCTTCAGATCATCAAGGTCATACATTATACCGTTACCGTCCTCGTCATAGCTTTCAAAGCCCCAATCGGCTTCAATCATATCGGGGGAGGTAAAGGTGAAGCTAAGGGCTTCGCCCTCGGTGCAGCTATCGCCTTTAAGCATCTCGGTTACAGCGGGGATTTCGACCAGCAGCGTGAAGGGCACTGTGTTGTCCATACTGAAGGCTACATTGCCCAGTGCATTTTCTACGGAATAGCCTACGCTGTAACCACGGCTGACACTTTCGGGCACGTTTTTAAATGTTACTACCGCACGGTAGGAGCCGCCGAAAAGCTTAAAGCTAGTGTCGTAGTCAATACCCGTTGCTGCCTTGAACTCTTCAAGGGTGTAGAACACGGTGGTACTGCCGCCTCTGTACATAACCGTCCAGGTAACTCTCTCGAATATATCGCCCTTGAGGTAGAACTTGGCGTCGCCTCCCTCATAGTATCCGTTTGAATAGAAGCTCTTAACCTGAGGAACGTCACCAAAGGTGAAGGTTGCCACAGCGGTCTTGGTGATTGAATCATCGGTGCCCGTAAGCAGACAACGTGCCTTGATTTCGCCAAGCCCTTCAGAAGAAACGGAGAACCAAGGGGACCTATAGCCATACATACGAACGCCGTCAAACATAGTCGCTACGGTGTCGTCAACGTCTAACCAGGAGTCGCCAATCTGCACTTGCCACTGATAACCGTCCACATGGCTTGCTTCCACAGCCGTGCTTGCCATCTCGCCCAAGCCGACCTTTATACTTTCGGGCTGGGTTATGATGTTTGCGGGGGCGGAAGCCTCGGTAACGTTGACGGTGTAACGTCTGGTAAATTTAAACTCTTGTCTTGCAACGAATATCTTATACTCTGCCAAGACTTCAAACCCGTTGGGGTAGTCTTCGGCTTTAACGGTCTTTTCGTAGCTTTGTTTGCCTTCCAGATTGCATCTGTAATCTGTCCACTCGGTTTCGCCCTTTGCTCTTACGTAAAAAAATCCGATATATGTCGAGTAGTTAACGTGATCCTTAACAAAATCGCTTAATTTGAAACTAACGCCAAAGGTTTCGGACTTGTCGATGGGGCAGTGAAGCACAGTGTTGTAACCTATTTTAGATGCGGGTGAAAACTCAAGACCCAGCATATCCTCGTTCATAACTAAAATCTGTGCGGCGTTGTGCAGGTCCTCAAAGCTAGCCTCTGTAACGTCTATAAACGTATTGTCACGAGTCAAAATAGCGGTGGCGCTTAAGTTTTTTATCATCCTAATAGCTTGGTATTCGGCAAGCTCGCAAAAACCGATTGATGAGATTATCGAAGAATCGGAAACGGGGGGATAATAAGCAAAGGTATGACCGATAAAGCCTATACCGCCAATAAACAAACCGCCGTGAATTTCTGGGATGATCTGGTTATCCAACGTTCCGGTATATTCGTTGATATTGTCTACGCCCTCGTCAAAGTGGTGGACGGAGTAGCCGGGGGAGTTGAAATAACCGCCGTTTATTACCAAGGATAGCCAATCGTCGTAGGTGTTACCGTATCTGGTGGTACCGAAAGCGCTAAGCTCTCTCGTGCAATGGTCAACGCTATCATCAACGTAACCGCTGCCCTTTGCTTCAAAATCGCCGTCGTTTATAACGGTGTGAATATTGTGGGCTATAAAGGTGCCTCTATAGTTAATGCCACGTTTTAAGGTGCTGCCGCCGGATTTTTGGGTTGAAGTTTCAAGGGTGTAGTTACCGCCGTCTATTATAAGCTTGTTGTGGTTTTCGTCAATATATTCCGTGCGGCCGTCAACCTTATAGGTATCCTCGGTCGTTACAAATACGGCAGCAATTTCGGAGTCTTTGTTTCTGGGAGAAACCATACTGATACCGCCGCCGCCTACGGAGTCCGTAAAACGCAGGGTAGAGCCGGTGTTCAGGTCGTAGTTGCTAACTCGAATTTCTATAAAGTTGGAGGTGGTGTTGGAGATATCGTCAACACAGGAGAGGGTGTGGCCGTTAAAGTCAAACTCTACGTTGTTTCCCTTTATCCACACGCTTATCCAAGAGTACCTGTACTGTACGGGTGTACGGTCAACGGTGTTAAGAGCAAGGTCTTCCATCAGCACCATTTTGTAGTTGCCGAAGGCGTATTCGGGCAGGTTTTCAAAAGCCGCCTCAAACTCCGCCCAATTGTTTATCTCGATTATTCCGTCGAGTGCTGTCTCGGGGGTTTTTCCCGCAGATGCAGTCACAAAAGGTATTGCGCTTATGACTGTAAGCACACAAAGCAGTAAGGATATAAATTTTTTCATCCCATAATCCTCCATATCTTATATAAATACGTATGCATTATAACACATTTTTTTAATAATGTCACTACACTTTTGCAAATAAAAGGGTGGGTATACTGCCGAAAAGGGATGGGGTAAAGTGTGGGAAAAAACAAAGTATAAAAAGTTCTCAAGAAAGTAACGGGTTCCTTGGGAACTTAAACAATACCCCACCCGCTTGTGTAGATAAGAGGGTGGGGAAAGCTTTGTCATTTTTATTAATTTAGTCTGTAAAGTTATCAAAGTAGCCCTGTACAAGAACAACGGGGGTGCCCTTGTCGCCGCTACCGCTTGTCAGGTCGCAAAGGGAGCCGATAAGGTCGGTAAGCTGTCTGGG
>JAZUQW010000241.1:0-6791 GCA_045605905.1 Eubacteriales bacterium | reverse complement strand
TTTATTGGTGTTGTAAACACGAACAAAAATAATTTCGGTTTCGTTTTTACTGCCTATTGTCAGCGATTGATATATACCGTCGGGCGTGGTAAGTTTTTTATCTTCTTCGCTTAAATAGTTGTAAACGTGGTTACTGTATTTCACCGTGTTAAGCAACTCGATATAGGTGGAAACATAGTTTCGCTCGGCAGATATACCGGAGGAAAGAGAACCGTCTTCTTTGTATACAGTATTAACGTAAAGCTCTGTATACGATGTATATACAGGCACGGTATTATTCTTCTTATAATAATACATTAAAGCGGAAAACAAAAGGGCAACCGCAAGAATAATCAAAAAGTTTTTTCTTATAAGCTTTACAATTTTTTCCAAGCTGAAATTCATAGCTTCGCTCTCCTCTTATTTTTTGTAGACCCCATTGTTCGCCCTATGAAAAGTTGGCACTGCTATCGCCAAGGCCTCTACAGCCGCTACACCGTTATTGCTGTCGGCAGAGGCGCACATTCTATCATAGCACTCCATAAGCTTATCACCGTCAATATCTCCGGTTTCTTCAACAAAGATTTTTCCGTGCTTTGTGCTTTCAAGGTTATCGCCCATAAGCAGCTCTTCATAAAGCTTTTCCCCCGGGCGCAGACCAACATATTTTATTTTAATATCTTTATCGGGAACATATCCGTGTAAGCGGATAAGGTTGCGCGCCAAGTCATCGATCTTTACCGGGGTACCCATATCCAAAACGAATATTTCGCCGCCCTTTGCCATGGCGCCGGCCCTAAGCACTAAAGACACAGCTTCGGGTATGGTCATAAAGTAGCGTGTTATTTCAGGGTGGGTTACAGGCAAGTCTTTCTTTTGCTCAATTAGCTTGTTGAATAGGGGAATAACTGAACCGTTAGACCCCAAAACATTGCCAAAACGTACTGCGCAATATTCCGTATCCGCAGATTTTTTGTTAAAGTATTGTATAAGCATTTCACAAAAACGCTTGGTAGCACCCATAACGTTTGTGGGATTTACCGCTTTGTCGCTGGAGATAAGAAGAAAACGCTTTGCTTTGTATTTGTCTGCCAAAAATGCAATGTTATAGGTGCCTGCAATGTTATTTTTAAGCGCTTCTTCAGGGTCGTTTTCCATAAGCGGTACGTGCTTGTGCGCCGCCGCGTGGAAAATCAAAGAAGGACGGTATCTGTCAAATAACACATCCATTTTGCTAAAATCTCTGATGGAAGAAATATGAACGGTTATAGGGGCATCCGCACCGTAGTTTGAATATATTTCCTGCTGAATCTCATAAGCGCTGTTTTCACTGATATCAACAATAACCAAGCGCTTGGGGGCATAGCCTATTATTTGACGACATAGCTCACTGCCTATACTGCCGCCGCCCCCCGTAACCATTACGGTGTTGCCGCCGATAAGCTCGGCACTTTCCTTTACATCAAGAGACACGGGCTCTCTACCCAAAAGGTCTTCCGTATCTATTTTGCGCATTTGGCTTATAAGCTTGTTGTTGTCAACAATGTTGTAAATCTCCGGTATGATCTTAACTTCAACACCTGTTTCGTTACAAAGGGTTACAATACGCTTTTTTGTATCTCTGTCTGCCGAGGGTATGGCTATTATGATAACCTCTGCCTCAAGCTTTTCAGAAATCTCTGCAACCTTTTCTATAGGGCCGTAAACGCTTACACCTTGTATGTTTCTGCCAACCTTCTCTGCATCGTCGTCTACTATTCCCACAACGGTATACTCGCAGTCGTTATTTTGTACTTCAGACAAAAGCAACCAACATGCTTGTCCCGCACCTACAATTAGAGTGCGGCGTTTTTGGATGTTCTCTTTGTGATGATAATGTACACCTTTTTTGATTTCGTAAAGAGTGCGATACACCATTCGCATACCCACTATACCTGCAATAGAGGTCAAAGCGGCAAAGACTATAAACACATACATTATTCTTTCTTTGCCCTGGGCGTTTGAAACGATGTATTGGGTGGAGTAGGGAAAACCGCTAAGCTTATTGATGGTAAAGCACGCCGCAACCGAAAGAATTACCGAAAAGCCCATAGGCATATAATACTTCATTTCGGCATATCGCCAAATGCGATAATATGCACCGGTAAAAACAAGCAACGTCATAATAAGCGCAACATTTTCCGCAGTAAATACGGCGAATTCCGTGTTAAGCCTTTCACCGATAATCAAAGACCAAGAAAAGGCAAAGCCCATACATATACAAATAAGGTCTGCCATAAACAGTACCAATCTCCGTCTTTTGCTTTTTATAAAAACAGAAAGTTTTTTCAACGAATTTCTGCCTCCTTCAAGCTATTTGGGCGGTAGTTCCTTGTTCTGCAAAACCGCATAATACGGGAGATTTTACAATACTCCCTTTAACTATCTGATTATAACAATTTTTTTTACTTCTGTCAACATAATTTTTGAACATATTGCTATTGACTATCATAGTAAAAAGTAGTAATATGTAAACAATAAAAATTTATGAAAAGAGGAATAATTATGAGCAGAATTTATAATTTCTCGGCAGGTCCTTCTATGTTGCCCGAGGCTGTGCTTAATAAGGCAGCAGAGGAAATGCTGGACTATCAGGGCAGTGGAATGTCCGTTATGGAGATGAGCCACCGTTCACCTGTGTACGACAAAATAATAAAGGATGCCGAAGCTTCACTCAGAAAGCTGATGAATATTCCCGATAATTATAAGGTTCTCTTTCTTCAGGGCGGCGCAACCCTTCAGTTCTCCGCCGTTCCCCTCAACCTTATGAAAACCGGCAAGGCAGACTATATAGTTTCCGGTCAATTTTCCGGCAAGGCAGCGAAAGAAGCTGAAAGATACGGCACCGTTAATATAGTTGCTACAAGTAAGGATAAGACCTTCTCTTATGTACCCGTTGTTGGTAAAGAAGCTTTCTCTAAAGATGCAGACTATGTCCATATCTGTTATAACAATACAATTTACGGTACTGTTTATAACTACGTGCCCGATACAGGCGATATCCCCTTGGTTGCAGATATGTCTTCCGGTATACTTTCTGTTCCTGTTGACGTAAGCAAGTACGGCGTTATCTATGCAGGCGCACAAAAGAACATGGCACCTGCAGGTCTCACCGTTGTTATAATCAGAGAAGATTTGCTTGGCAATGCCCTTCCTCAATGCCCCGGTTATATGGATTATAAGACCCAAGCAGAAAACGGCTCTATGCTTAACACACCTCCCTGCTATTCCATCTATGTTGCAGGCTTGGTTTATGAGTGGATTCTTGGTCTCGGCGGTCTTGAGGTTATGGAGAAGATGAACCGCGAAAAAGCGGCTATCCTTTATGATTACCTTGATAACTCCAAGCTCTTCAAGCCCACAGCAGAAAAAGAGTTCCGTTCTCTTATGAACGTTTGCTTTGTTACCGGCGATGCAGATTTGGATAAAGAATTTTGCTCTGCCGCAGCAAAAGCAGGCTTCGTTAACCTTAAGGGTCACCGTTCTGTTGGCGGTATGCGTGCTTCCATCTATAACGCAATGCCCATCGAAGGGGTAAAGAAGCTTGTTGAGTTTATGAAAGATTTTGAGGAGAAACATATATGAAGAATATAGCTTTACTTAACAAAATAGGCGCAGCAGGCCTTAAGCAGTTTGACAGCGCAAAATACAATATCGGCTGTGAAGCGGCTGATGCAGATGCAATAATGGTTCGTTCCGCAGCGATGCATGATATGGAGTTTGGCAAGAATTTGGTTGCTATTGCACGTGCAGGCGCAGGCGTTAACAATATTCCCGTTGATAAGTGCGCAGAAGAGGGTATAGTTGTTTTCAATACTCCCGGTGCAAACGCTAACGGTGTTAAAGAGCTTACTATGGCAGCTCTTCTTCTCGCTTCCCGTAATATTGCAGGCGGTATCGTATGGGCCAACGGTCTTACCAACGAAGAAAACGTTGCCAAGGCTGTAGAAGCAGGTAAAAGCGCATTTGTAGGTCCCGAGCTTATGGGTAAGACCCTTGGTGTTATCGGTCTTGGCGCAATCGGCGGCCTTGTTGCTAACTGTGCAGCTTCTCTCGGTATGAAAGTTATCGGTTGCGACCCCTTCCTTACCGTAGACAACGCTTGGCATCTTTCCCGCGCTATAATTAAGGCTAACAGCTTTGACGAAGTTTTTGAAAAGAGCGATTATATAAGCGTACACGTTCCTTCCACCAAGGATACTAAAGGCATGTTCAACGCTCGCAGTTTCTCCTTGATGAAGAACGGCGTAAGAATAGTTAACCTTTCCAGAGCGGATCTTGTTAACGTTGCAGATCTTAAGGCAGCTATAGCTGACGGCAAGGTTGCTTCTTATGTAACCGACTTCCCCACAAACGATACAATCAACTGCGATAAGATAGTTTGTATACCTCACCTTGGCGCATCTACTCCCGAGTCCGAAGAGAACTGCGCACTTATGGCAGCTAACGAACTTATCGATTATGTAGAAAACGGCATAATCAAAAACAGCGTAAATTATCCTAACATCGATATGGCTAAACAGGCGAAGACAAGAATCCTTGTTTTGCATGAGAATATTCCCAATATTCTTGCTCAAATTTCTTCCGTACTCAGTGGCAACGGCGCTAATATCGAGTCTATGCTTAACCGCTCCAAAGGCGCAAACGCATGCAGTGTTCTCGATACAAACGCTGACGTTACCGACGCGATGATCGAGGGCATCTGCGCTATCCAAGGCGTAAGACGTGCGCGTGTAATATAATTACGCAAAGAAGGTGTTGGGGCAGTGATTCTGTCAACAGAGTTTAATTACGCTTCCATCCTTTTCGGTACGGAGTCGGCTATAAAAATAGTTGCGGATGCAGGTTTTCAAGGCTTGGATTACTCTATGTTCGACCTGACCAGAGAGGATAATCCCGTTAACCACAGCAACTATGAGACCCGCATGAAAAGCTTTCGCAATATTGCGGAGGATTGCGGTGTGTGCTTCAACCAAACCCACGCTCCTTTTCCGTCCTTTAAAAGCGGGGAAGAAGAGTATAATACAAAGACCTATCCAATGCTTTTGCGCTCTATCGAAGCTACGGCGATTTTAGGTGCGCCCCACGTGGTAATGCATCCGCAACCCACAGGGGATGATACTTTGGAAAGAAATATAGAGTTTTTCGGTAAGCTTGCGCCTTACTGTAAGCAGTACGGTGTTAAAATCGCTATAGAAAACCTTATCGGTTCTTCCTATTTTGGTGCAGCTTCAGAGCTTGCAGGTCTTTTGGATGCCCTTGACAGCGAGTGCTTTACGGGCCTTGTGGATATAGGTCACGCTTCTATAAACGGCAACGCTGCCGAGTTTTTACGCGGGATGGGTAGCCGTGTGACCGCCTTGCACATTCATGATAACGATGGCGTACACGATAAACATAATATGCCCTTTAATCGCAGCATAAATTGGGATGAGGTGTGCAACGCCCTTAAAGAAATCGATTATCAGGGCGATTTTACCTATGAGGCGGGCTTTTATGTTCGCCAGTTCCCCAAAGAGCTTGCCCCTGCCGCATACAGAATGATGGCAGAAACAGGCAAATATCTTATAAGCAAAATAAAAGAATAAAAAAAGAAATCCGCCTTGAGAATGTACCCTTAAGGCGGATTTTTATTTGAGCGGTTATCGGGACTTATAAGAAGTCCGTCTAATTTATTAAGGAAGTATTACTAAAATATTCCCGTAGAAAGATATCTCTCACCTGTATCGGGCAAAACCGTAACAATGGTTTTGCCTTTGTTTTCGTGTTCAAGCGCCAACTTGCACGCTGCCCACAGCGCCGCACCCGATGAGATTCCGCAAAGTATACCCTCAAGCTGTGCAAGCTTGCGTGTATACTCAAATGCATCATCATCGGTAACCGTAACAACTCTGTCAAAGGGACGGTTGGCAACAGCGGCGGGGATAAAGTTAGCGCCTATGCCTTGCAGCCCGTGCTTACCTGCTTTGCCACCCGACAGCAAGGGTGAGCCTGCCGGCTCTGCGGCAACGATTTGAATACTGCTGTTTTTTTCTTTCATATATTTTGAAATGCCGCCAAGGGTGCCACCACTGCCAACACCTGCAACAAAAATATCAAGCTTGCCTTCTGTGGCTTCCCATATTTCGGGTGCGGTGGTCTTGTAGTGTATCTCCGGGTTGGCGGGATTATTGAATTGGTCGGGAATATAACTGTTTGGTATTTCGCTTGAAAGCTTTTTTGCCAACTCTATTGCGCCGTTCATTCCCAAATCGCCGGAGCTTAATGCAACCTCACCGCCGTATGCTGTTACCAATGCCCGCCTTTCCGCAGACATAGTGTCCGGCATAACTATAATTGCTTTATAGCCTTTTATTGCCGCAACACGCGCAATACCTATACCGGTATTACCGGAGGTGGGCTCAATAATAACGCCACCGGGTTTTAAAAGCCCAAGCTTTTCGGCGCGCTCTACCATGGCGGAGGCTACTCTGTCCTTGGCAGAGCCTGCCGGGTTAAAGCCTTCCAGCTTGGCAAGGATACGGCAGTCCGTACCAATGGCTTTAGCGATAGCCTTAAGCTCTAAAAGGGGAGTGTTACCAACCAACTCTTCAGCAGAAGAATAAATTTTTGCCATATTACAGCTTAAGCTCCTTCTTTATAAACTTTGCAACAACCTTTGCCTGTCGACGGGCAGACTTTGTGTTTGGGTGTCCGTTTGCACCTTGCTCGTCCTTATATTCTGTCATACAGCGTAGCTTAAGCAGTTTTGCCTTGTCATCGGGAAAGTGCTT
>JAZUQW010000240.1:0-4478 GCA_045605905.1 Eubacteriales bacterium | reverse complement strand
TTTTAGATTTAAGAAAGCGCGAGGCAGAGTGCGAAGACCGGCGGGACGGACTTACACCTAAAAATGCAATATGTGCTATTAACGGCTTTTTAGGACAAAATACTGCGGTAGTTACCGATGTGGGTCAGCACCAAATGTGGTCTGCCCAAAACCTTAAATTCAAAACCGCCCGTCGTTTTGTCTCCAGTGGCGGCTTGGGAACTATGGGGTTTGGTATGGGCGCAGCTATAGGCGCGGCAAAGGGCACTGGCGAACGCAGTGTTTTAATTACCGGCGACGGCAGTTTTGGTATGAGTTTACAAGAGCTTGCAACTGCAGTAAATTACAACATTCCGTTGGTTATCGTCGTTATGAACAACGGTGTCTTGGGCATGGTTCGTCAGTGGCAGACTTTGTTCTATGATAAGCGTTATTCAAACACTGTACTTGATCGCAAAACAAGCTTTGTTGATGTGGCTAAGGCTTTCGGTGCCGACGGAAGGCGTGTAGGCACTATTGAGGAGCTAAACGAAGCACTAAAAATAGCTTTTGATTATGATGGCGTTTATGTTGTTGATTGTGTGATAGATAAAGATGAGCTTGTTATGCCTATGTTGCCTCCCGGCGGCACATTCGATGACATAATTACAAAGGTTGGTGAGTGATATGAACAGATATACCGTAGCGGTTCTTGTGCGCAATCAATTCGGTGTACTCAATCGTGTAACAAGCATGTTTCGACGTAGACAGTTTAACATCAGCGCCTTAACCGTTAGCGAAACAGAGTCGGCAGAATTTTCTCGTATAACAGTTATTTTTGACGGTGAAGAAGTCTATAAACAGCAATTGATCAATCAGCTTTATAAGTTGCCGGATGTTTGTTCTATAAAGGAGTTAGATCACGATACTACAGTTAGTTGCGAGCTGTTGCTGATAAAAATGGAAAATAATCCTGCAACACGTGAGGAGATACGCGTGGCTGCAGAGGCTTTTGGTGCAAAGACTGTTGATTATGCCAAAGATGCTATAATTTTCCGTCTCGCAGACGACAGCAGACGTATTGATGATTTTATAAACTTAATGCGTGATTATACAATTCTTGAAATTTGTCGTACCGGTAGCGTATCCTTGGAAAAGGGCAGTACAACAATTAGAAAGGTTACAAATTTGTAAGGTATAATAATATGTTTTTTGATGATTTAAAGCTTGGTCATTCTTTTGATTTAGCGCCTGCCAAGATCGAAAAACAGCAAATGTTAGATTTTGCGCGTCTATATGACAATGTTCCATTGCATACAGACGAAAACTATGCAAAAAACACTGTGTTTGGCAAAATTATTGCTCCCGGTGTTATGTCCTTCATGGTTGTGTGGGCTAAATATTTAGAGGTAGACCTGTTTGGAGAACAATTGCTTGCCGGTAAATCAACAAAAATTGAATGGTTAAAGCCTGTATTTGCAGACGATATATTGACAGGTAAATGTACGATTACCAAACTTACTCCACGTAATGAAAAAAACGGAACGGTGGAGCTTACAATTAATGTTTTTAATCAACATGGTGTTTTGGTTTTGGTAAATGTTACAGAGGCTGTTGTAAAACGCGAAATTACGCAACATGAAAATAAAAGCTTGACAATGGAAAATTGATATAATATTATTGTATTGTAATATTTTAGTGAGGTTTGATATGAAAAAATTTTTGATGCTTTTTTTTGCAGTAATTTTTGTTTTTACTTTTGTTGCATGTGGGGAAGAGCCCACTAAAGAGAAAAAAGAAAACTCTAATATTGAAGAAAACGAAAGCTTTAATATCGATGACCTTGAAAGTGTACCTCAAGGTGTTTTTGACGATTCTGTAATTATAGTTGACCCCGATGATCCATTCACCGGCAGATGGGTGGAAATTTACGGTGACAATATTATGCAAACCGTATACACCTTTTATGGTGATGGCACAGGCATTGTGGAGATAACAGACATTGTATATTATTTTAAGTATTACTATGATGGCACCACTCTTACGTTGCACGAGTTCCCTGATACTTTGGATGAATATGTGGAACGTAAATATGAATACAGTATGGAAGGTAACGAGCTTAAGTTGACAAATGAATACGGCCCTGTTACTTGGTACAAGGAGAATTAATAGTTAAATATAACTATCCAATAAGAATACGGCTCATCTTATTTAAAGATGAGCCGTATTCTTGTTTGTATTATTCGTGTTCAGCTATCCAAGCTTCAACCTTATTTTTAGCGATTCTCTTTATATCCTCTGTAGGATAGGGGCTGTTTTCGCCACCGTTTACATAGAGGAAATAAGACCCTGTAGGGGTTTGGTAAAGGCTTTCTTCGTAGCCTTCAGAATCACCAAAACAACCAACGCATACCTTTTTAACCAGGGTTGCAGTCTCGGTATCGTATTCACATTTGCATATGGTCTTTTTCATTGTTTAACTCCTTAACTGTTTTTTACTCATATATTATAATATTTACATAGCGTTCAGTCAACATACATTTAGCAAGAAATAACAAGTATATTTTTGTCTTATTTATTGTATTTTACACAAAATTCTTCAAAAAACACCGTTCAGTTAGCATTTTTTGTTTAATAAACGCCCCTGTATTAACAGGGGCGTTGTGAACTTGATATTAGCCTGCTTTTCTCGCATTGATCTTGTCAATGGTTACTTGAATGTTCATTTCAATAAGATCTTTTTGCCCTTCAACACGTGACTGTATATTGGTGTCAAGTTGTTCAATCATATTCATTGTGTTCCACTTGCCACCGAAAACTTGACCTAAATCATATACGCGCGAGTCGTATACGATGTCAAGTATTTCTGCACTGTACGGGTCGCGGGCATCTGCTCTCTTAAGTTGTTTTTCGTAGTACTCGGGGGTCAAATAATCTTTGCTATATGCACCGAGGGCATCTAATATTATGCCAAGCTCTTGCCCCGCCTTGCCTGTGGAGTTTGCACCAATCGGAACAAACAGTACGCTCGTTATGTGCGCGCCCATATTGTGATAATATCTGTCGTTGGTTACGTTGTACTTGGGAATGGGAAGGAATCCAAAGTCATCTTCCATATCTCTGAAATAGGGAAGGTGTATGGGGGCGCAAACGTAAAATAGACCTCTGCCTTCTTTAAAAGCGTTGATTACTGTTTTTTCATATACGTCGTATCCTTCATATTGGGTTACGTATTCAGGTAGATTGCCAATCAAAACGTCGTTAGAGTTTAGATAAAGATTTACCGCATCAGAAAGGGCAGAATATCCTGCACCGCTTGCAAGATCAAAAACAGGCTCATCATTAGCATTTTTATCTACAATTCTGTTTCCGCTTGCAAGAAAATGGTTGTACAGACCGGAAGTTTCGGTAAGTAAGCCGTAAACGTCAAATTCGTTCCTTACGCCGTCGGCATTAGCGTCGTAACCAAACCCAGTAACTTCTTTAACAAATGCATCAAAGGTCCAATCACCATTCAGCGCCATATCGTAAAGGTCTTGAGGGTTTCCGCCATTTTCGGCATAAAGGTCTTTGTTAAAGAACAAAAGCACAGTGCCGTCGTTATCGTAGGTGTTTATGTCGCCGAGTGCATAATAAAGCTCGCCACATATAGAAAGGTCGTTAACCGCGTTTTGATCCCACCAAGGCTTATCAAAGTCAATTCCAAGGTCTTTTAAATCAACAAGCAAACCGTCTTCAACAAACGCATAGTAGTAATAATATGTTTCAAAACAAAAATCATATTCAGCGGTGCCGCCCAAAATATCTTCGTTGAGTGCGGTGCGGATATCTCCTGCAGTATCGGTGCTCATCTCACCGGTGATCTTGCAGTTATAGTTTTTTTGAACGTTGTCCAAAACTTTCTTTTTAGCAAGGTTGATGTTGGTCATTGTGCCGTCTTCGGAGTCTTCCCAAATAACCTCGCCCTGGAAGTCGATGGTGGGCTTATTGTAGCCAAACCAGCGCTGAAGAATGTAAAATTCACGACCGCCCATATCAACCGCTTCTGGAAGCAAGTCAGCATAAACTACATCCTCTTCGCCTATTTGCCCAACACTTTCTTCAGAAACAGTGCCGGAGATAACGCTACCACCTTTGGATTCATCAGTCGTAGTGTTTGATTCTGCTGTTTCCTCGTCAGAACTTCCCACAGCGTTTTCAGGCTCTTCGTCAGAGTTATTGGTTGCAGGCGTATTTTGTTCAGGTTTTTGTGTGTCGTTCTCTGTGGTAGTAGAACTATTGTCAGATTCCTTTTTTTCATCATCACCGCAAGCGGCAAAACAGGCGATGAGCATAAGAATGGCCAACAGCGCACAAAGGTATTTTTTCATAATAATTCTCCTTTCATAACATTAGTGTTATTATATCACTTCGTTTTGTGCGTGTCAATAGCGGTTGATTTATTATAATTATCTCAAAATGCGACAGCATTATTTTGATCCGAGAAAAAACACCCTCCTGTGCACTAACACAGGAGGGTG
>JAZUQW010000239.1:0-5941 GCA_045605905.1 Eubacteriales bacterium | reverse complement strand
CCTATAAGGCAAGGATTGTTTTTTGTACGCCTTAACAGTATTTGTATTATGCGCTCTTCTTCCTTTTCTCTTCCTATGACGGGGTCAAGCAATCCACGCTGTGCTTTTTCCGTTAGGTCACAACCCGTCTTGTCCAATAGTGGGGTGGGCTTTTTTTGATTCTTTTGGATTTTTTGCACGCTTTCATCCTCCTTTGTAAGTTTTTCTGCCTTCTCATAAAGCCTTGCCGCCGCCGCAAAGCTGTCTGCCAACCGCTTTGCAGCACATTCTTCCGATAACAGCACCAACAAAAGCTCCCTACAGCCCACCCTGCCGCCTGCTTCCTTACTTGCTTTCAAAAGCAGCTTTTTCAGCTTTGGGGTCATATCTGCGCAATCTCGTTTGTTGTCGTAAGCCCTTGGTTGCTCTTTCAAACGACTTCTCAAATTGGCGGCACTTAAGCCAAGCTCACAAAGCAGAGCGCCGCAGCCGGTATCGGTCTGCGCCAATGCCAACAGCAAATGCTCGGTACCTACATAGCTATCACCTAAAATGTTTGCTTCCAAAAACGCCATATTTACGGCTAAATGTGCGTTGCTTGTAAATTTTTCGTTCATATTTTCCCTCCAACGCCTTCAAAAACGCCTGTTTTCACAGGGATTTTTGCCTAAAACATAGGATTATATTTCCATTTTATTATTTTTTTGTAAAAAAGTTTACGTCTCCCTTCCCTAAAAAGGGGCTTTGTGTTATAATCATGTTGAGGTGTTATGCAATGGGCGCGGAAAATAATACAAATAGGGGATTTGCTCCCCGAAAAACACATAATGTCGCCCCATCCGGCGCACCTAAAAGGGTAAGAAGGCTTACGCCCGAAGAGATTGAAGAGCGTAAACTTCAAGCGGCGGAGCGTGCCCGTGAAAAGCGCGCCACCTTTTTTGCCAGGTTGATTTTCGGCACTATCGTGTACCTTTTATGCTGTGTTGTGATTTTTGGTTTTGCGGCATCGGTTTATTTGTGGAACAGCGAGGACCAATTGGCAGAATTGCAAATTACCGACAAAAAGGGTAATGTTTTATACACTGCCGAGGGTGAAAGCTTTATAATCAACAATACCCCTTATGTTTCTGCTACTGCGCTGTCATCTCTTTATGACTTTACATTGGCAGGGGATAAAACAAGGGTTTCTTTACACTTTCACAATGTTGATGAAAGTCTTTCCTTAACAAAGGATTCCACTTGTGTTTACATAAACGGTTGCGGTGTGCGGCTTTCTGCCCCCATTATTTTTACTGACGACTATTATATTCCTTTGGAATTGATTAGAAATTACTTTTGTGGTGTAAAAATCGTATATAACAGCGAAGAGGGGATAGCTACCCTTTCCGCAGACGATGAGGAGCCGTTCTCTTTAAAGCTTCATATGCCGGAGGAGACAGAGACTCCCAAAGACTTGAAAGGATGAATTTGTTTTTATGAAACCAAGAAAGACAGCAATGCTTCTTGCGGCGGTTATGGTAATTGTTACCGTGATTACGGTAGTGCCTGCCGCAAAGGTACAGGCTTCTTATGTGGATGACTTTTTGGCGACCGTGGGTCCCATGTGTACCAATGATATGAGGGATAATCATATTTTGGCTTCCTTCTCTTTGGCGCAGGCTATTTGGGAAAGCGGTTGGGGGCGCAGTACCTTGGCAACTCAAGCCAACAATCTGTTTGGCATACGCGCCTACAGCACATGGGATGGCAAGGTGTTTGACAGAAACGAATGTGTGCTTTACGATAGTTGGGCAGACCTTGTTTCCACCAAGGGCGATTCGTACGTAAAAAGCTATTCACTTTCTTTTTGGCGCGCCTATGATAGCTGGCAAGAAAGCGTTAACGACCACAGCGGTCTGTTTAACCGTATGTCCATATACGAAAACTTAAGGGGCAACTACGATTACCGCTCCTGCGCTGCCCTTATTGTTCAGGATGGGTATTGCAGCGATCCCGGCTATACCAGTTGTATTATCAACCTTATCGAAAGTTATGATTTAGAGCAGTATAATTACGATTTCGGTACAGGCGATGGCCAGGATACTCCTACGGATGACGACAACAGCGATGTCGGTAATGGCTCCGATGACGCCGTGAGCATATCTCTTGCTCCCGCAAAGCTTTATATGGAGACAGGGCTTTCCTATTTCCCCACACTTACCGTTTCCCCTGCGGAAGCTGAATATAGCTTCGAAAGCAGCGATCCTTCGGTTGTAACCGTTTCCGGGCAAGAGCTTATAGCGGCCGGTGCCGGTACAGCAAGAGTGACCCTTTCTTCCGGTAGGCTTTCTGTAAGCTGTCAGGTTACGGTTGCCGATAATTACGGCGGCATAGTGGCAGACGGTGTGTTTGAACTTTGCACTGTTACCGAAGGCACCGCAACAGTCCCCGATGAGGCTACAAGCATCGGTAAGGATGCTTTTAGGGGCTCGGACGTTACTACTGTTATCGTAGGCAACGGTGTTACCTCTGTGGCGGATGGAGCTTTTGACGGTATGGGCGGCGGCTTTACCCTTTGTTCTTACGGTAACAGCGTAGTTTCCGATTATGCTGTTATTAACGCAATTGCACACGTTAACATAAGCACAGGTTGGGTATTGGATACCACCGCGGCTTTGATAAGCGGTGTCTCTCTTTACACAACAGCAAATCTCGTCTCCACTTATTACGGTGCCGAGGGTATAACGGTAGGGCTTGCAGATAAGCATGGCGTTCCTCTTAACGGTACCGCATATGTTGGCACAGGCTGTATAATTTCTATAGGCTCTGTTGATTACAGCGCCATAGTAAAGGGCGATACTGACGGTGACGGTATAACCTCCACCTCCGATTTGCTTAAGCTTAAAGGCTATTTAAGCGGCGATAATGACTATCTTCCTTCCCGTCCTTATCGCAAGGCGGCAGACATTAACGGTGACGAAAGAATTACCACTGCCGACTATTTGGCTATCTATCGCACCTTTACCGCATAAATTAAGAGATAAAAACAAAAGCAGGGCAGACCCAAAAAGGTCTGCGGTGGTTTTGTGTCTTTGTTTTATTCTATCTCTATATTGTCAACCCCGTGCTCCAACATAATGTTTATCAGTTCATTGCGGGAATAATTGCTTTCTGCGGCTATACTGTCAAGCTTTGCAAGGGTGCTTTCCTTGATTCGTACCGTAATGGTCTTGTGCCCGTCTTCCCCACGGCGCTTGATTTTTAATGTCTCGTTTTTCATATTACACGCCCTTATATATTATAATACAATTATTTATAATATAATTATACCTTGACAAAAATATAATTATATATTATAATTTGATATAATAAATGATATCGTTTATGATATCAAAACAAAAAGGAGATAAGTTATGAAAAAATTAACAGCGCTTATTTTAGCGGCAGTTCTGTGTTTGAGCTTATGTTTGTTTGCTGTTTCCGCTACAAACGGTGATGTTCTCTACGGCGAAGTTAACGGTGACAGCGTAGTTAACAGCCTTGATGCGGCGCAGATACTTAAGCTTGATGCACAGCTTATAAGCCTTTCCGAAAAAGCCCTTGCGGCAGCAGACGTAAGCGGCGACGGTATAGTTAACAGTCTTGATGCGGCGCAAGTGCTTAAGTACGATGCAGAGCTTATCAGCGGCTTCCCCGCTGAAGGCGTATTTGACGAGCCTATCGACGAAGAAACAAGTGAAGAAACCGGCGAAGATATATCTTTCGGCGACGTAGAGGTTGGCGATTATATCACCTTCGGCAACTACGAGCAGGATAACGATTTGTCAAACGGCAAGGAAGCCATAGAATGGCTTGTGCTTGATGTGCAAGACGGCAAAGCGTTGGTAATAAGCAAATACGCTCTTGAATACAAGGATTATGACGATCTAGGGGGAATTTCAAGCTGGGAAACCAGCTCTCTTCGCGCGTGGCTAAATGACGGTTTCCTAAATGAAGCATTTTCTTCAGCAGAAAAGGATAAAATCCCCACTGTTACCTTGGTAACCGAGGGCAATTCCGTTATAATAGAGACGGAAGATGAAATTACCCAAGACAAAGTTTTTGTGTTAAACAGAGATGAGGCATTTACATATTTCAATAGTGCGTGGGAAAGAGCATGTGCTCCTACAGAGTATGCAAAAGCGCAAGGGATTTTGAATGACACACGTGATCAATTTGAAGATGGCAACTGTAAGTGGTTGTTGCGCTCTCCCAGCCTTGCTGTTCCGAGCAACATCTACGGCGTTGACTCCTACGGATACTTTGTCGACTATTTCATAACATTTGAATATTGTGCTATTCGTCCCGCTATGTGGATAGAGCTTGACTGAATTTTTGAATAATACTAATCACCCCAATAAGTCTGACGTCTTCTTGGGGACCCCGATAAAAAAGGCTTTTCGGCATCGTGCCGATTATCCTTTTAATGTTGAATTTATTCTTTGGTTGGGAACGATTATTCCAAATTCCAACTGTTGAGGTACTTTTCCTGTTCGGGGGTGAGGGTATCTATTTCCACGCCCCAGGCGGCAAGCTTCATACCTGCAACACGGCGGTCGGTTTCTGCGGGTACGTCTACCGTGCCTGCCTTAAGGCTCTTGCCGTTTTCCGCAATATAGCGTGCGCTTAACGCCTGTATAGCAAAGCTCATATCCATAATCTCTGCGGGGTGGCCGTCACCTGCCGCAAGGTTAACAAGTCTGCCTTCGGCAATAACGTTAAGTGTGTTGCCGTTTTCAAGGGTGTAGCCGTTGATGTTGTTTCTGCGCTCCTTAACGGATACAGCCATCTTTTCAAGGCAAGCCATATCAACTTCCACATTAAAGTGGCCTGCGTTACAGAGGATTGCGCCGTCCTTCATATTAAGGAAGTCCTTTTCGGAAATAACGCCGCTGCAGCCCGTAACGGTAACAAAGAAGTCGCCAACCTTAGCGGCATCTTCCATCTTCATAACCTTAAAGCCGTCCATAACCGCCTCGATAGCCTTTATGGGGTCTATCTCGGTAACGATAACGGAAGCACCCAAACCTGCGGCGCGTTTAGCAACGCCCTTGCCGCACCAGCCGTAGCCTGCAACAACTACGTTCTTGCCTGCAACAATAAGGTTGGTGGTACGGTTTATGCCATCCCAAACAGACTGACCCGTGCCGTAGCGGTTATCAAACAGATACTTGCAGTTTGCGTTGTTAACCAGCACCATAGGGAACTTAAGTGCACCGTCACGTTCCATAGACTTAAGGCGGATAATACCCGTTGTGGTCTCCTCACAGCCGCCGAGAACATCTGCCGCAAGTTGAGGGTACTCGTTGTGGATAAGGCTTACAAGGTCTCCACCGTCGTCGATAATTATGTTGGGGCCAACCTCAATAACCTTGCTTATGTGGCGTTTGTACTCCTCTTCGGTGGCGGCGTGCCAAGCGTATACGTTAAGCCCGCCCTTAACCAAAGCGGCTGCAACGTCATCCTGTGTGGAAAGGGGGTTACTGCCCGTGATGTACATCTCTGCACCGCCTGCGGCAAGAACGCGGCATAGATATGCGGTTTTTGCCTCCAAGTGGATGGAAAGTGCAACCTTAAGGCCTTTAAAAGGCTTGTCCTTTGCAAACTCCGCCTCTATTGCACGCAACAGGGGCATATTGCTTTTTACCCAGCCTATTTTCATTTCGCCCTGTTCCCACAGGTTTATGTCTCTAATCTCACTCATCGGTGTTCTCCTGCTTTTCTGCATCCTTCTTTGCAAACCAATCAGCAAACTGGGGCAGATACTTTCTGTGTGCCATAAGCAACTCGTCAAGCACGGGGATAGCGTACTTCTGACTGCCTACGAGGGGGTTGATCATCATAGCAAGGAGTGCCTTGTTGTAGTCGCCGCTTACAGCCGCCTCAACAGAAGCAAGCTCAAAGGACTTGATCTCCTGAATAAGACCGTTGGTAGCCTTGGGGA
>JAZUQW010000238.1:0-1802 GCA_045605905.1 Eubacteriales bacterium | reverse complement strand
GGCGCAGGTGCGCTTGCGGCAAGTCATATTACAGCCCTTGAAGTAGTATGCTTTGAAGAGCTGGGCTGTGAGTCGGTTAAAAAACTTAACTTTAATGATTTTCCTCTGTATGTGGCAACGGACATATATGGCGGCAATATTTACGATAGGAGATAGGTTTATGGATGCAAAGCTTTTATATAAGCAGGTAGAAGAATATATTAAGTCAAAGCGTAGTGAATATATAGCTGACCTTGGTTCGCTTATAGAAATAGAAAGCGTAGGCACCGCGGCAGAAGGAGCGTATGTTTTTGGCAAGGGCAGTGCCATGGCAATAGATAAAATGCTTGATATCGGCAAGTCCTACGGCTTTAAAACAGAGAATCACGATTATTATTGTGCAAGCCTTGTGTATGGGGATTGCGAAGAAGAAATGGGTATTGTTGCTCATCTTGATGTTGTGCCTGCAGGCGAGGGGTGGACCTATCCTCCTTATAAACTCACTGTAGAAAACGAATTGCTTATCGGTAGAGGCACCGAGGATGATAAAGGCCCTGCTGTTGCGGCACTGTACGCATTGCGTTTCTTTAAAGACAACGGCGTTAAGCTTCCTTTTTCGCTTCGTCTTTTGCTGGGTGGTGACGAAGAACGCGGTATGAACGATTTGCCGTATTTTCTTAAAGGCCATAAGGCTCCCTTTTTCTCGTTTACTCCCGATAGTGAGTTTCCTGTATGTGCAGGCGAAAAGGGTATTGGTAAGTTGGATATTAAGCTTTCTGCAGTGCTTGAGAACATCGAGTATATGGAGGGCGGTACCGTAACCAACGCTGTTGCAGGTAAGGCGTTTGCTATAATCAAGAATATAGCTGCCCACAGCCTTAATGTCGCAGAATGTATAGCTGTTGAATACATGGATGGCAAAGCAAAGATGACCGGTACCGGGAAAACAGCCCACGCCGCATTACCGGAAGAAGGGCAAAACGCCATTGCCATGCTTGCGGATTATCTGTTGGCAAATGTTCCCCTTAATGTAAGTGAAAAGCAAAGTCTTGAGTTTTTAAGCAAGACCTGCGCTGAGTATTTGGGCACACAGCTTAATATACAGGACAGTACAGAGCTTATGGGATATCTCACCTGCGTCGGTGGGCTGCTAAAAACGGTTGACGGCACTTTGGTACAGAATTACAACATACGTTTCCCTCGCAGCGGCAGTTGGCAAAGCATAAAAGAAAACGCCGCAAAGGTTGCGGCGCAGTATGGCGGTGTTATCATAAAGGATACACATTCCAACGGATATTGCTTTGACCCTCAAAAGCCCGAGATTCAGGCGTTGACAGATGCTTGTGCCCTTGTAACAGGCGAAGACAGTAAGCCGTACACTATGGGTGGCGGCACTTATGCTCGCAGTTTTCCCAACACCGTGGCTTTTGGTAGTACCATTGCCAAGTACAGAGGGCTTTTGGGAGAGGGTAGAGGTAAAGCCCACGATCGAGACGAATATTTAAGCGTTGCGGAGTTTGAAAAAAGTGTAGAGATCTTTGTTCTTTCAATTGCAAAGATTGCAGAAATAAAGTCTTAAAACTTAAACCACTCCAATAAGCCTGTCGGCTTTTTGGTGACCCCGATAACAAAAATGACGGCAGGCATAAGACAGCCGTCAAGCTGATGACAAACCTTGACAGCAGCTTGACAGAGCGTTGAGAAAGGATACAGACAAGACGAACCGAGGCGAAAACTGTAGATTGCTACTGTGAGCCGAGGTTCGTTTTGAACGAAAAAAACAATAAATTGTAGAAAATCCAGGGATGTCCTCCCTGGATTTT
>JAZUQW010000237.1:0-3965 GCA_045605905.1 Eubacteriales bacterium | reverse complement strand
CGCCTGCTTGTAAGCATAAAGGGAAACAAAGGACTTGTATGCGGAAGCGCATCTAAAACCGCGGTTTACGTTGTATGCAACCGAAGCACCGTCGGAAAGTCTAACAGCTAAAAAGCCACAAACGTTACTACCCTTATGTATAGCGTTATAAAGCGCGGAGGTATCGGAGGATATATTACCAAAGGTATCAATGCCGCCGGTATAGGGTCTGCTTAATATGGTATCAATTATTTCCGTAGAGCCCATGGAAGGCGGAACGATTACTTCTTCCTCTTCTTCTTCGGGTTCGCTAACAGTGGGTTCATCGTCCTCTGCAACCTCGGAATCACTGACTGCAGGTTCCTCCTCTACGATTTCAGAGTCGCTGACATTGGTATCCTCTTCAGGTTCGCTAACCGAAGAATCATCTACCACTGCAGAGCTTTCGTCCTCTTTATCCATAAGAGTGAGGTTGCCGGGTAGTTCAGGGAAGGTGACACCGCCCATCAAAACAGAGCCGCCGGGTTTTGCGGGTGGCGTAACTCCGTTAACGGTAATGTCAATACTATCATATTTGTCACCGTCCGTAGAACTGGGAATCTCCACTACGGGGTCGGTATTGTTACTGCCTGCAAGAGACTGCATCGCCTCGGGCGCTTTGGTAGCGGAACCCTCTTGCTCATTATAAAAAACAGAGCACACACCGCCTGCAATAAAACCTAAAAGCAAAGCGGCGGTAAACAGCGTGGCGGCAGCTTTTATTACAAAAGATTTCATTATATAACTGTCTCCTAAAAAACACATCAGCAAGGTGGCAAAAAGCCAACCTGCACCAAATTACACAATATTACAAACTATCACTTATACCGCATTGTACCACAAAAAAAAACCTGTGTCAAGGCTTTTTGATAAAATCCGCCTTTACCTGTTGCATAGCGAGTGATTTTATGGTAAAATCAATACCATAGTATGCGAAAAATTAAAAGGGGGATGCTTTGTGTTTTTTACTTTGGGCGAGAATTCTGTGGATATAGATGTTAAAGCCACAGAAGAGATTTATGAAGACCGCATAGAAGCTTTCAGACAATGTTTTTGCTCCTCCTGTCGGAATTATCAAGAGCGCATAAGGCGTATAGATGCCAAATTGGCCATGTTTTTTTCGTCGTTGGGTGTTGACCCTGCTAAACCGGATGTTGTTTGGGCTTATCTCCCCGGTGAACAGCCCGCTACCCAACAATATGCTTGTATATTTCCGTTGGTATATACCGATGCGCAAATAATGACAGAGCGCAGTCTTGTGGAAATAGAGCCGGGTCTTCTGGCGGGTTTTGAACTGCGAGAAGGTAAGGCAGTTTTAGCCTTGGATTGGACCATGCGTTGGGTATATCCATAAAGGAGCGGGATATGGATGTTTTAAATATACCGGTCTTGGCAGAAGAAATGCTTTTGCGGTACAAAAATGCAGGTCACAAAGCATACTTGGTGGGCGGCTGTGTGCGGGATTCGATATTGGGTATACCGCCTAAAGATTTTGATATAGCCACCTCCGCCCTTCCTGAGGAGACGGAAAGGCTGTTTTCCGATTGCAAAATCATCCCCACAGGCTTAAAGCATGGTACCCTTACAGTAATATATAAAAGTTTTAAAACAGAAATTACCGTTTTCCGCAAGGATGGCGGATACAAAGACCATCGGCATCCCGATAGGGTAGAATTTACCGAGTTTGCAAAGGATGACGCCGCAAGAAGGGATTTTACCGTCAACGCTATGTTTTATAACCCGTGGGAGGGCGTTTTGGATTTTTACGACGGTGCAGACGACCTAAAGGCAGGTGTTATTCGGGCGGTGGGTGACCCCTGTATGCGGTTTGAGGAGGATGCCTTGCGCATACTGCGCGGTTTAAGGTTTGCCGCGCGCTTCGGTTTTGAAACAGAGCATAACACCGCCGTGGCAATGGAGACAAAAGCACCGCTTATCAAGCTTTTGGCGTCAGAGCGGGTGTTGGCAGAGTTAAAGTTGATTTTCGCGGTCAACAACGTGGATAAGTATATTCGGCGTTTTCCAAAGACAATGTCTTACGCCTTGGGGCGTGATGGCAAATTGCCGACGGTAGATAGCTACGAGCAACAACACCGTCTGCCTGTGTTTATTGCCGAGTATTGCGGTAATCGTGAAGCGGCACTTGAATGTATAAAGGCTTTAAAGTCTGACGGCGCAACTGTTACCAAGGTAAAGGCGGCGGCAGAGGCAGTCTACGGTACAGGTATAAAAAGCAGGTCAAGCCTTGCCCGCACAGCAAGAAAGTACGGCATAGAAAACGCCCGTATGATGTGCGCTGTGTATAAAACCAAAAACTTGCCCCTTGTAGCAGATGCAGATGGCTACTTGAACTTGCTTCAATCGGGCGTGGCGCCGCTACAGTTAAAGGATCTAAACATAAGCGGCAATATGATAAATGCCAAAGGTGCAGCCATTGGCAGCACCTTGGAGCGATTGTATGATTTCGCCCACGATAATTTGATAAACGATACCTCCGCTTTAATAAAAGCGGCAGAGCTACCATTAAATAATAAGGAAGAGGAATGAAAAAAATGAAAAAACTTTTATGTTTAATGCTTTCCGTTTTGATGCTTGCAGGCTGTACACCCGTAAAAATGGAAGACGATGAAAGCAAAAAGGAAAATAGCGAAAGCAAAGTGATTTCGGAAAGCGAATCCTTGCCCGAAAGCGAAGCTCCGGCAGAAAGCCAACCTGAAGAACCGTCATCCGCCCCCGAGGAATCAGAAGCACCGGCGGTCGGCTACGTAAAGCCCGAGATATTGGATAAAGGCTATGAAGAACGGGCAAAGTATTTTGGCGACCATTGGAATGTAGAATACGACCTTAACGATTCGTTTTTCAAAAACAGTGTGTTTGTGGGCAACTCCATAATGTATCATTTCAGCAACTACACCACAAGGCAGCGCGCAAAGGATGCAGGCTTTTTAGGTAACGCCCAGTTTTTCGCCGCGCCCAGCTTTAGCTATTACAATAACGCCCACCAAACTCCCGACAGCCCCGACTGTGCTTTGCCCTCCTTTAGAGGTCAAGCTATGAATATAACCGATGCGATTGGCGAAATGAACATCGGCACCGTATATCTTTCCCTTATGGCTCTGAATGATATAGCCATCTACAAGGACGGCATGACAGGCATACTTGAGACCTACAACTTGTTTACAAAGCTTATAGAAGAGCTTGACACCGCCTATCCTGCCTTAAAGATAGTGGTCATCAGCAACACTTATTTGCATTCTTCCAGTGACAACGCTACCCATAAGCTTAATAACGGCAGCATAAGTGACCTGAATATAAGGGTGCTTGATTACTGCAACCAAAACGGAATAGATTTTATTGATGTGGCATCTGTGCTGTTAGATGGCGGCGATTGCTTGGGCGATGAATTTTGCAGTGACGTAGGCTCGTCCACCGCCGCTTGCCATTTGACTGACTACGCTTACAACGCGTGGACCTTTATCCTGCGTGATTACGCCGCAAACAAGCTTGCCGGCACTTGGGAAAACCCCGAGTCTATGAAAGGTATCGTCTCTGAATAAGTTTTCAAAAAACAACGAGTTTAGGATAAACACTATAATTTGCCGCCCCATGCGGGCACACAGATTAACAGGGTAAAAACAACTTAAGAAATCGTTAGACCTTTTGGGCATCCGACAGCGAAAGTGCAGGGTGAAAAGCCTTGCACTTTTTTACGGTTGAAAAAGCAAAGATTTTGTGGTACAATAAATCAAACTCGAAAAAGGAGGTTTGGGCTTTTATGAAAGCAGAAGAAAACAAGACCCGCAAGCTTAATAAAGAAGAATCCGATTTTATAAAAGCGCTGGTATTGCGTAACGACGCACTTATCAGAAACGTCCTTAAGGGTGTATTTGCAGACAGGTATTTACAGCTTACCGACGAATGTATTGCCGAAACCTACCTGCTTGCTT
>JAZUQW010000236.1:0-5883 GCA_045605905.1 Eubacteriales bacterium | reverse complement strand
AAATCTTCGGGAGCAGGAATTGAATGAAGTATCCTTTGTATACGTCCTGCTTCTACACCGTAGGCATAAAGCTCTGCATCGGTACAAAAAGGCAAAGCATCTCTGGCATCCTCGCCGTCTATCCAGCTATATACGCTGTAAACGCCGTCATCGCTAATCCAAAAATCCACAGGCATACACATAGGTATACCGAGGGAGGCTACCTCTTTTGCCATTGCGTATTCAGCCTTTTTGCGATCTGCCTTTTCGATAGGAGAGATGCGGAGCAAATACTTATTGCCATCCCTATCAACAGCACAGAATTTTCTGTCCCCCGACCAGCCCTTATGTATTTCGGTTTTACTGACAAAGCTTATCATTGCACCCTCTCCTTTATGTATTTATCAAGCTGTCTTTTGCTTCTTATTACGGTTGTTTTTTCTTGGTATTGTTTCTCTATGCTTTTATAATGCTTTCTTTTGGCTTTCGTCCTTCCGCCGAACAGGACAAAGCATATGAATTCAAAATTAAGACTTTTAACATAGCCCATTCTTTTGTATTCTTTTTCTCTTTTTATAACGCCCCACAGACATCTTAGCCTGCCCGGCTTTACTATTATTATTTCATCAGCCGCCAAAAGCCTTTCTTTTTGGTAAAGGGCGCTGTAATTGCCGTCTATTATCCAGCTTTCTTTCTCCATAAAAAGGGCAACCTGATTAAGGACGAGAGTTTTATCCTTAGCCACCCAGTTTTTATCATATTTAACGGCATCAAGATGCATTACGGGGATACCGTAATGCTTTGACAGCTTATCCGAAAGATAGCTTTTTCCACCGCCTGAGTAGCCAACTACTGCTATTTTCATCTGTTTACCCCCTTTTTCGGAAAAGTACACAGAGTGTAACACAAAGTGTCATTAAAATCAATACCTTGTACAAAAACTGCCGCGAAAAAACGCGGCAGTTTTCGTGATAATTATTTTACTTTAGTGATGCCTTAAAGGCTTCGTATTCTTCTTCCGTTCCTTTAAAAATGAATTCTTGGTTATCGGATATGATATAGTTGTCGTTTATACCGCAATCAACGCGCATAAAGCGCTTTGCCAGGTAGCCTTCCTTTGTGAGACTTATCTCGTCATACTCCCAAGTGTTGCCTATCTGTATTGGCATATACGAGCTGTCGGCGGCAGGTACCTTGTATCTTACAAGCTCGGCGGTGGAATCAAGGCTTTTGCCCCATATACAACGGAAACGAACCAAGCCTACACCTTTGGCAAACCAATATTCCTTGGTGCCGCAAAAGGTATATTGATAGTTATGCTTCATATAATAGCCATCGTCCATACCTGCCTTTTCACAAACCACCGTAAGCTTTATCGTATCCGTAAACGCCCCTGCAGCAGTGGTAACAGTACCGCCTTCCGTAACGCTTACGTTTGCCGTTACATTATCGCCAAGGTCTTTGGTTTCGGTATACCCTATCACCCATTTGTTGTCGTACATACAGCCCAGTATTCGTTGCAGATAGCGAAAAGGCTTTGCGCCGAAGATACGGTTTTCTTCGCCCCTCGAACCAAAGCGGTATGGGCTGAAGGAATACAAAGCGTTTTCGCCGTAATGGTATACGGAGGAGTTTTCCTTAGCGCGAATATAGCCCGTATTGATAGACGAAGGACAGAAACGCCACCCCTTTTTATGATACTCCGAAAAACGGCTGAGCGCCTCTATACCGTTGAGAGCCGCGAAGGTTGCCGTTTGGTTAGTGTTTACACGCACAGCCTTTTTCAAGGTCTCTACAGCCTCGTCAAGCTTCCAAGCACTGCATAGCTGTTCACCCTGGCCTATATAATAGTCGCTGTCCAAATCACAGCATTGCTCGTAGTTTTTACGGAAATTGACGTAGGATAGAGTTGACAATGTGGCTTTTTCGCCGTCCGTCCAGACTATCTCATATTCAATGCATTGGTAAAGGTAATCGGGCAGATCGGGATTAACGTAGTGCCAACGGTTACCTACCCCAAAGGGGAAATATCCGTTACCGCCGACTATGTTGTATTCATCAAGCAGATACGATTCCGTGTCACCGTTCTCCTCGGTAAAGGTTGCCTTAACAAGTCCAACATCTTTTTCATACCACGCATCGGAAACGCAGTCCTCTGCCATGCATCTTACGTGCATACAGCTTTTGAATATACCTGCAGGTGTTTCCGCAACCGCATCCATACTGACAAGGGTCAGGGTGGTTCCGCTTGCATCGGTATAGCTTTGTCCTGCCGACATAGAAAGGTCGTAAAACAATCTGCCTGCCAAGGACACGTAGTAATGTAAAGAATCCCACTTATGCTTTTCATAAAGAACCGGAGGAGTGCTGAAACCCGGCTGGCTTGCGAATATCAATTTGCCGTCCTTCTTCATACAGGTTTCCGACACTATGCTTATTCCCATAGTTGGGTCGTCGGTGTTTTCTATAGCCAGCTTCAGGTTTTTAATACCGCACAGTGCGCAGGCACGGTAAACTTCGTCCTCATTGCAAAGCCTTACGCATTCTTCAAAATCCGACCTTGCTTCTTCCAAATTTTTCAAGCGCACGTTGGCGGCACCACGCCAGAACATAAGAGATCCCTGCTCGTTTCTTGCACCCAAAGCCTTTAGCTTTGGGATAGCCTCCTCGTCTATTATGCGTAGCTTGCCCTCGTTATCATCGTCATCGGTAGCAAGAATTTTATCCACCAAAAGCGAAGCGATAACCTTTGCGTTGCTTCCTTTTTCAGCCGCATCCTTGGCTTTTTCCATAATAACAGGGTCTTCGTTTTCCTGATAAGCCTGCATTAAGTACACATCTGCCAGCACCGCTTGTTTTTTCGCAGATTCGGGCAGCATACCGGCAAGCTTTTCCGCTTCGTCAAGCAATGCATCAAAACCTTCAAAGGATGCTCCGTTAAGGGCGTAGTAATACTCAAGCTGTTTAAGCTTCGCACGCAGCATTTTATCAAAATCTTCGTTCCTTTTGGATTGTGTATTTGTTGGGTTATTGTTCTCTGTCATAAAGGCAAGTCCTCCTTTTAGCTTCTTCCTCGCCTCGTGCAAACGGCTCTTGACCGTCCCCACAGATACTCCCAGCCTGTTTGCGATATCCGAGACGGGCATATTTTCAAAATAGTACAGCAAGGCAACGCTTCTGTTTTTGTCGGACAGCTCTGAGATAGCCTTTCTTACAAGACAGGCAGTTTCGTTTTTAATAACGTAATCCTCGGGAGAGTTGCCCGTAGGTAAACCGGTGATACCTTCTTCAAGGGAATCATAGCTTACAAAGTGCTTTCGCCTTGTATAGTGGTTAAGGGATTTGCGTTTGGCTATTCCGTATAGCCAGGGTGCAAGAGCGGTGTTGTCACGCAGAGAGCCCAGTCTGAAAAAACCGTCTATAAAGGTTTCCTGCGCTATGTCCTCCGCATCGCCGTCTCCAGAGAGGATATGTAAAATAACGCTATACACCATGTTCTTATAACGGGACATAACCTCTGTATATGCATCGGTGTCGCCCTCAAGAATAGCTTTTACAAGCTCTTCGTCACTAAAACGGCGGTAGTTATTCTCCTTTGACAACGTATCACCCCTTTCCTTGCGCTTCTTAATCGCGATTACATACTATAGTGTCTGTTTTTGCCTAAAAGGTTGGATTCTTTTTCAAAATTATTTTACCTTTAAAAATCACCCCAAGAAGTTTGACGACTTCTTGGGGACCCCGACAATTATCAGCCGAAGTAAAACAAACCCTTCGGCGGACATTTGTGTTAAAGCTATGTATTTGTTTTTATTATGAATCTCTCGCCGCCTTCAAAAAGCATACCGTCACCATCGTTAAGTCTTACCAATGTACAATTATTGTCAGCTTCGTAACTCCTTAGCTTTTCTTCAAAGGCTTCGTAACGGTGGAGAAATTTGCTATAATGAGGAATAATGTGTACGTCTGCCAAGCACAAACCTTTCAAATCTGTCAAATCCACAAAATTCATATGCGGTTCAAAAGCGTCTATTACAGCGATTGATGAGGTCATAACCAAAGCTCCTGCGCTCCAGCCGATTAACACTTTATCCTTTGCAAGCTGTTCTAAAACAGACGCGGCACCCGAGCGCCTGATAGAGTTAAGCAAATAATACGGATTCCCGCCGATAAATTCTACAACATCATACTCAAGCAAAAGGTCGGGGCTTTGACTGTCAAGGTCAAAAAGCTCGACTTCCAAGCCGTATGAGTTAAGCTCACTAACCACGCGTGGGATATGATAGTTTCTTGTTTTATATTCATTATCAGCAGTTACAACAACCGCCGCAGTCTTTTTACCGAGAAGGTATTTACCCATTGCTTCTTTAAGGGCGGGGCTTGTAATTCCGTTGGATAACAGTGCAAGCATATTAATTATCCTCCTTGCTAACGAAAAAAGGCAGATTCTTTTGTTACACTAATTGTAACAAAAAATCTGCCTTTGGTCAACCTGTTAATTATTCCCTCTGCGGTCAACGGTGAGGGTACTGTTCTCGCTTAGCTTTTCCGTCGAACGGCCTTTTATGTGTCCTATATGGATATCGGCAGAGCCACCTACTGTCAATTCCGCCTCGTCCACGGTCAACGATTTGCCCTTAAAGTCTCCTGCTCCGTTTATAGCAAGCTTAAGCAGCTTTACGTCGCCTCCTGCTTCAACATCGCCTGCGCCGTTTACTGAAAAGTCCATCACTCCCGTTGCCGTACCGATAGACACGTCACAGCTACCCGAAACGGTAGCTTTTATATTGTTTACCGTTCCTATTTTCAAATCTCCGCTTCCGCTTATGCGGCAATTAGCCGAGGTGTTAATAGCTCCAATGTTTACGTCTGAACTACCGGAAACGGCAAGTTCAAGGGTGTCGCACCCCTTAGCCTCGAGCTCACCGCTTCCGGAAATATGGACGGAAAGCTCCTCAAAGAAAGGCTCTGCCTTAGCTTCGCAAGCGCCGCTTATTTTCAGGGCAAACCGTTTTCCCTTATTGAAAGGAACGTATATTATAATCTTGTTCCCGCGCCAGCCGTCAAGGTTGCCGTTTTTCCTTGCGGAAAGAGTAAGGGTTTTAGCCGAAACCTGCGGCTTGATAAGAGCAATAAACTCCTCATTTCCCTCTGCGTATATTCTTCCTATGCCGTCTTTGGCGGTAATTATCTCAAGCTCAGTCCCAAGACCCAGGCTTAAATCTATGCTATCAAACTCCCTGAAGGTTTTTTCGTAGCTTGTTTGCCCCTTGAGCTGTCTTTTGGGATCAAGGGTTCCCTTACCAAAGCGTATCTCTCCCTTGCCTTGGTTTATAACCATTCCCTCGGATATATATGCAGTACTGCCATCAGTAAACAAAACAACGCCGTCCTCTGCCGTGTATTTTTCTACAGCCTTGTCAGAATAACACCCCATCTCACCAAAAGAGCATACAAAGGGCAGACCGTTTTTATTTTTGGAGAAACGCATCGTTTTTTCTGCCTCAGAGTTTTCCGTACCAAAAAGCTCGTCAAGAGATATATCAAGTGTTTTTGATATTTCAGGTAACAGCGTTACGTCAGGGTATCCTACGTCGTTTTCCCATTTAGAAACAGCCTGTGGAGTTATCCCAAGCTTAGCCGCAAGTGCCTCCTGCGTAAGCCCTGCCTTTTTTCTGGCAAGAGAAATAACAGTACCTATCTTATTCATCAACATCAACTCCGTTTGTAGTTTTTACAGCAACGCGTTCCTTGCGTAAATAATTATACACTAATATCGTCACGGTTGCAATAACCGCTTGGTTTATAAAGCAAGGAACATCTGCGCAACACAAAATGCAATTTTATACGCTACTCAACTTTGGGTTTACACAGCGGGGTGTCAACTTTCGGTTTATACGGTTA
>JAZUQW010000235.1:0-5053 GCA_045605905.1 Eubacteriales bacterium | reverse complement strand
TTGTCTTCCTAAGACCGCTTGGCCTCCGACTTCTTCCTTGCCGCCCATGGTTACCCAAGCAACCTCGGGGGCAAAGCCTTCTACATGGTCCTTTTCCTTTTGCAAAAGGCTCTCGGGTATAAACATAGGCATACAAACATTCTCATGCCCTGTAGCCTTAAACATACCGTCAAGTATTCTTTGTATATTCTCCCAAATGGCATAGCCGTAAGGACGGATAACCATACAACCCTTAACGCTGGTGTACTCAATCAGCTCCGCCTTTTTAACGATATCGGTATACCACTTGGCAAAATCCTCATCTCTGGAGGTTATTGCCTCAACTTTTTTCTTTTCTGCCATAAACTTCTCCCCCTGAACAAAATAAATTGCAAACAAACTATTGTATTTTTGCACAAAGTTATGTATAATGTATTTAGCAGTATAGCACCTTTTTGGTTTTCTGTCAACTGCCATTGGGCAATTTTACCCTAAAGCTTTGCCCAATATACTTACTTATTTTCGGAGGGTTTTTAATGAAAAAGATATTAAGCGTGCTTTTGGCGTTACTTACCGTTGCGGGCACACTTGCGCTTCCTGTTTCGGCGGTGGAAAACAGCGCAGAAGAATCCGAGCCTACGGTAGAGGTGGTTGAAAGCGAGGATGTTGAGGTGCCCGACGCGGTTGAAAGCGAAGAGGACGACACAAATACCCAAGAAAGTGTTGATGCACCCGTTACCTCCCCCGGTGAGGAAAGTGACGATGCCCCCGCAGGTGATGTCTCTGAAGAGGACGATAGCAGCATAGGGGCAGAGCAAGAAGTGCGCGAGGTTACTTTCAGCGTTGCGGGTGAAGGTAGAGTAAGCGTAAAATACGGCGGCAAGACCTTTTCTAAAATAGGTGACGGCAGCGAGCGCAGCATCGAAGCTGTTGTGGGCGAAGACGCTGTGTTTACCGTGCTGCCCGCAGACGGGTACGCGATTGCGCTTATTACCGTTGGCACCATAGATGAATATGTGATTGATGAAGAGGCAAATACCGTTACAATAAAAGGGCTTTCCAGAAACGCCGATGTAAGGATCAGACTTACCGATGCCGAAACTGCCGAGGTAGCTGTTGAAGTTTGGGCGGGTAGCGATGGCGAACCCCACGGAACTTTCGATTATCCCGATATAAGCTATGTTGTGGGCGGTACCCTTAATTTGTCGTTGTTGCCTGACAATAACTATGGCGTTAAGTCTGTTACCGTTAACGGTGAGGAACTTACAGAGCTTCCCTTGATATCCGGTACGGTAAGCATCCCCGTTGAAGAGAAAATTCAAGTGTATGTGGAATACGCTTTCCTCTATGATGTTTATATAAACTGCGGCGAAGGCGGCAGCTTTACCGTAAACGGTGCGGAAGTGCCAAACGGTATGGTTAGAGTTCCCGAAGGCAGAAAGATAACCTTAAACATCGTTCCCGACGAGGGCAGAACAGTTGAGTCCATATCTTTAAGCAACGGTGATTCTGTAAGCGGCAGAACCGAATATACCTTCTCTGTAGAACAAAACGAGAGAGTTACCGTAAGCTTTGAGGAAGAAGAAGCCGTTTATTACGTAACTACTCAAGTTGTTGAGGGTGTGGGCGGCGCTATCTTTTCCAATGCAGAGCAGGTTCACGAGGGTGACAGTGTTGCAATCGGCTTTGTTCCCGAGGACGGATACGAGATTGAATACGTTATGGTCAACGGTGTTAAGTGGGATATTACCGGCGAGGAAGTTTCCATAACCAATATTACAGAAAACAAGCACGTAAAGGTTAAATATAAGCTTATTGAGGAAGAAAACAGCGATGATATCGTTGAGGAACCCGAAGAAAGCGTTGAAGAGTCCGAGCCTGTGATCCCCGATGAAAGCAGCACTCCCGTTTATGGCGAGGACGAGCTTATGTCCGTAAAAAAAGAGGATGCTAACGGTGACGTGATAATATCCCTTGCAAACACCACGGTTATAAACTCCTCCGGCTTGGCTTATATTAACGAGCTGTTGGCTACCAAAAATGTACGCTTGGGCGTAGAAGGTCGTTATTGGTGGACTATCCCCCAAGGCGCCGCCTTTACTGTCGGCAAAACCGTAGATTTCGGCGTTGAATTTAATGGGGACAACACAGATATGGTTGTGGAGTTTTTCCAAGAAAAGGCCGATTTAAGAGGCTATGATAAGCTTCCTCCCCTTATTTATGTAAAACGCAATTCCGACTATGAGATGCCCGACAGTGCTTTGCTTAAGATTAACGCGGTTGATATTAGTGCCGAAAAAGACAGAGAAAACGCTTTTAATGTAGGCAGTAAGGTTGAATGGATAAAACACAAGCCCGGCTCAAAAGAAGAGCAATCCTTTATTTACGACCGACTTTTGAAGGTTGATAACGATGGTTGGCTTACCGCGGCTATGGATTATCAATACGGTGTGTTCTTGGGCTATATTGATCCGTACTCTTCAGATCCGTACTCTTCAGATGCGTGCTTTTCAATAGTTACGGTGATGTTCGATTCCGAGCTTTGTCAAATCAGCGCAAGAGAAGCTGTACCCGTAGAGGGCGAAGACTACGATTGGGTTGAGTTAAGCCAAAAGAATGACAAACCCTTTAATATTTATGTTTCTTCCAAGGGCGGCTACGCAATCAAAAAGATCAATTCGGATTACGAAAATATGGTGTTGCTTGACGAAAAGGGCAACGACATTACAAACAGCGATTATGCAGGCAAGTATACCGGCATAACCATTCGTATCAGCGATATGAAAAAAGACGGTAAAATAACCGTTGACGTTGAGGAAGTAAAGACAGAAACCAAAGCAAAAGCAGACAACGGCGTTAAACCCGAGATAATAATCTTAATTGTGGTTGTTGCAATCGTTGTTGTGGGCGGTGGTGCCATATTTGTAATTAAATGGCGTCAAAGCGATGAGGATGATGACGAAGAAGACTACGAGGATTATGAGGACGAGCAATAAGCTATGTACTATAAAGACAGCGGCAAGGCTTTAAAATTTATCTCTGTGGTGGCGCTTGTGCTGTATTTGCTGTTGCTGTTTAGGCTTACCGTGTTTAGAAACAGCATGTTTGACGGCGACCGCTATACACAGCGGCGTATGACCCTAAAGCTGTGGGATACCTACAGTCGGCTGCTGCGCACTCATCAGCCCATTCAGTTTAGATATCTGTTGTTGGGCAACTTCTTTTGCCTTTCGCCGTTAGGCTTTGCTTGCGGCTTCTTTCGCAAAGGCAGCAGTGTGTTGTTTGCCGCAGCAATATGCCTGTGTACCACTTTGATTATAGAGTTTAGTCAATACATCTTTTATCTCGGATTTTTCGAGCTGGATGATATTGTGCTTAACCTTTTGGGCGGCGTTTTCGGTTACGCCTTGCATCTGTTAATTTGCAGAACAAGACAAGTTCAACAATTACCTCAATAAGTCTGACGACTTTTTGGGATCAACAAACGGAAGGACAAAAGTCCTTCCGTTTGTTTTGTTATCGGGGTCCCCGAGAAGCCGTCAGGCTTCTTGGGGTGATTATCGCTATTATCTATTATCCCGCGAACGGATGTGAGCAATGGGGTGTAAAGCAGGGTAAAAAAAGTGTTTTCTGCGGACAAGAGCCGCAGAAAACACACATTAGTTTTCGCAAGTGCCGATTTATAAATCGGCGCGCGATTTTGGGGTCCCCGTTGTGAGCGAAGCAAACAATGGGGTTTTACCGAGCGAACGAAAAAGGTGCTTAATACTAATAAGTTGGGGTCCCCGTTGCGAACGGATGTGAGCAATGGGGAGTTAAGTTTGGGGTCCTCGCTACGAACGCAGTGAGCAATGGGGAAATAAATTAATATGCCTTGCCCCAATAAAGCAGATGCTTTGCTTCCTTGCCGCAGCAAACGCACTTGGTGTCCACAGCTTCGCCCTCAAAGGGGATGCAACGGCTGCAAACGCCGGTCTTTTCCTTAACTGCATCTTCGCAAGCCTCGTCTCCGCACCACATTGCCTTAACAAAACCGTCGCCCTTTTCTTCAAGACATTTTACTATCTCGTCGGTGCTGTGGCAGGTGTAGGTCTTGTTTTCTCTGTTTTCAAGCGCTTTGTTAAACATAAGCGCGGTCACATCGTTAAGCTTTTGCTCGATAGCGTCTTCTATACCGTCAAGGGGCATAGATATCTTCTCGCCGTTAACGCGCAGACAAACAACGCACTGACCGTTTTCTATATCACGGGGGCCAAGCTCGATTCTTACGGGCACGCCCTTCATTTCATATTCCGCAAACTTCCAGCCTGCAGAGTTATCACTATCATCCAGCTTTACGCGGAAACGCTTTGCAAGCTTTTCCTTAAGTGCGCCGCAGGCTTCCAAAACGCCTTCTTTATGTTGCGCAACAGGAATAATAACCACTTGAACGGGTGCAACTGCAGGGGGCAGAACAAGACCGTTGTCATCACCGTGGGTCATTATTATCGCACCGATAAGACGGGTTGTAACGCCCCAGCTTGTTTGGAAGGGGTTAACCTTTTTGTTTTCTTTGTCGGTATAGGTAATATCAAAGGCTTTTGCAAAACCATCCCCAAAGAAATGGCTTGTGCCCGCCTGCAAAGCCTTACCGTCATGCATAAGCGCTTCTATACAGTATGTGGCAACGGCGCCTGCAAACTTATCACTTTCTGTCTTTTTGCCCTTAACCACAGGCATTGCCAAATAGTTTTCGCAAAAGTCTGCGTAAACGTTAAGCATTTGCTCGGTCTCTGCAATAGCTTCAGCTTCGGTAGCGTGTATTGTGTGCCCTTCCTGCCACAAAAACTCTCTGCTTCTTAAGAAGGGCCTTGTGGTTTTTTCCCAACGAACAACGCTAACCCATTGGTTATAAAGCTTGGGCAGATCACGGTAAGAGTGAATTATATTTGCGTAATGCTCACAAAACAGGGTCTCGGAAGTAGGGCGCACACAAAGTCTATCCTCCAGCACTTCCTTGCCGCCCATGGTTACCCAAGCAACCTCGGGGGCAAAGCCTTCTACATGGTCCTTTTCCTTTTGCAAAAGGCTCTCG
>JAZUQW010000234.1:0-7432 GCA_045605905.1 Eubacteriales bacterium | reverse complement strand
ACCCCGACAAAAAGAACAGGTGGGAAGACCCACCTGCCAAGCTGATGACAAATCTTGTCATCAGCTTGGCAGACTGCTGAGAAAGAGTGCAGACAAGACGAACCGAGGCGATAGCTGTACTAAGTACTGCGAGCCGAGGTTCGTTTTGAACGAAAAAATATAAAAATATACAAAAATTTCGGAGAACTTTTCTCCGAAATTTTTACTTTATAGTAACCGTATTTTCTTTTTTCGTGTTCTGTGCCTTTGTCAGCGGTCTGACAGGTGGGAAGACCCACCTGCTTATATTTTAGAGCGTATAAATAAGCACGCTATGCCAACAATTGCAAGAGCGATCCCCAAGGTAAAGGAAACGGTCATTCTTCGATGCAGTTTCGTGTATTTGTCTTCATCGGCATCAAGAATATTATAGTATCCAAACCTGTTTAGTGCAGCGTATAACAAAGATAAAACGCAAGCAATAATGCTTATAATACCAACTATTAACAACGACTTTTCCATGTTTTCCTCCGCGTTTTTTGGTTTGATAAGAACGCTTGAAATTAATCAGTATAAAATCCTAAACAAAATTGTAACGGTTTGCATACTTCTGCTCAATTTTACATTGACTATGGATTCGCAGTGTGGGCAAGTCACATTTTGTATGTATGCGTCGTCGATTTCTTTTTGGTAAATTGTAACTACTCCGGGCATTGCATTAAACTCTTGTTTCAAATTTTTGTTATTTAAACGCACAAGGCCGCAATCTATGGGGCAGATGCCTTTGTATTACCCGTTGCTTTCTGACAGCATACGGTTAAGCCCGGCCACAAATTCTCTGTAGCCCTTGGGAAAATTTGCCGAACCGTTGGCGCGGATAGACTGTCCGCCGTTTACGGTGGCTGTGAAGTTGAACATTATTCCGTCCAGAACCGTCCTCGGATGCTTGCCGTTAAATCCATCCCAGCGTATGATACCGCAGTCGGTCATAAGTTTTGTAAAAGACGGGGTGTCGCAAATCGCGCTTTTTTCAAGCTTTAGCAGCTTTTTTTCTTTTGAGAACACTTCCCTGTAAAACATAAGCTTTGTTTTTTCGCCTTCGGTTGCTATTTCGTATACAGAGCTGCCGCGCATTCCGTGCAAGGTAAGTGTCATCGCTTCTGCTGATGAGACCGTTGTGCTTTGTTTGCGCAGCAGTTTTTTGCAAAACGCGGTTAAAAGGCCATCCATTCTCTCGCACCTCTCGTTTATGCTTTGATATTACAAATCCATATCAAGCTCGTATTTATCGTCGATAAGTATATAGTTTGCGTTATGCGTTTGTGCAAGTTTAAGCATCTGTGCATTGTCCTCTAATACGCTATCCATAGTGCACCACTCATCATCCAAACGGTCTTCGATAACGCTTGCGTATTTTTTTATATCGCAAAAGTGCTTTTTTATGTAGTTCTCGCTCATTACAAGGCAGTAGCATTTAATGCTTTTAAGATATTCCTTTTCAAAATCCTTTGACCAATCAAGGGGAATATAGCAGCCTTCAACAATAAGGTTTTGCTTGTTTTCTACGGCGGTTTTAATTATTTCCCTAACAATGGGCCATAAATAGGCTGTCAGCTTTGCGTCGTCACTCATAGGAGTAAGGTTTGTGTTACCGCTTCGTATCAAGCCCATTTTCAAATGGTCTATGGAAAGATAGGGATATTTATATTTTTCAAGCAGTTTTTGTGCCAGCGCGGTTTTTCCGGTGTGCGATGCACCTGTAATTAAAACGACCATACTTACCGTCCTTGCAGAACTTTTTTAACATATTTTGCATATTCTTTGCCTAACGCGGCTGTTATAGTTTTACAAATTTGGTTATCCTGCCGTCTTCGTCGGGCATATAAAGAAAACCGTCTTCAAAGTAATAGGTCTTTGCCAATTGACCTGCAAGAGGCAGCTCCATATAAAGAGTAGCACCTTCCGTATACCAAGTCATGGGCAGGTTAGCACCCGCCTGTTGATAGCTGCCGGTACCGTCGGAAACAAAGGTAATAACCACTTTATAATCGCTGCCGCCTTTTTCCACAATTTCCGGATCATCTGCGCCCCAAGTACCGATCAAAAGCGAGTCGCTTTTCCCGTCTGTAGGCTCACTTGCGTCGGGCGTTTCTTCTTCGCTTATGGGCCAATCTTCAGCCTGCCCCCTGGGGAACCCAAGCAAAGATATTTCGTCAAAGTAGGTAGAGCTGCTCGTACCCGTGGTAAGGGTTATACGGACGGTCTCAATGGTGGTTATCTCAAAATCCGCAAAGTTTTCGGCGTGCATGTTTACGGTTATCTCGTAATCATCCTCAAAATCAAGCTCGATCATATGGTCAAGGTCGGGTCCTACTTCCACTTTTAAAAACGAAAAAGCAAAATCACAGTTGTGGGCAATAAGACGGTACCCGTCGTATGCGCCGCTCGCCTCAAAGATTATCTCAAAATTGTAGCTGCTTGTGCCCTCAAACAGCACGCACATATCTTTGTTTGTTTCGTTTTCCAAGTCTTCCTCACTGCGGAAAAGACCGTCGTTAAGCTTGCCTTCGTCATTAAAGGCAAAATCCGTGACCTCACCTGTGTATTTGTCCTTGCAAATAAGGATGTAGGGCAGTCCCTCTAAAATATCGCAGGGATATTCGGGCGCGTTACTGTCACCGCCGTTGTCGTCGTTTGCGCTTTCGCTTTCCGTCTCCGCACTGCCCACGGCGGTGCTTTCTTCGCCGTCATCCTCTTCGGTTACGGTGCTTTCCGTGGTGTTGGCGGCGGTGTCGTTTTTGCTTTCGGTGTCGGAATCAGCTTCTTTGCCGCAACCGAAAAACGCAGAAATGCACAGGGTAAACACTAAAAACATAATCAATAGCTTTTTCATAGTAAACCTCCGTAATTGGTGTATAAATTATGCAAGCCGGCGGGCTTATAAACGGATTTGTTCAGCGTTTATACCTTAATTATAATTAAACAAACTGTAGCTGTCAATAAAAATGACAATTTTAATGCGCTTATTCCAAGATTTTAACGCTTTGCGGTGTGTTTTGTGTTGCAATTGCCTGTTATGTTGTGGTATAGTAATAGTATAAAAGCAAAATAAACGTAATCTGTAACGCAAGTTGCGCTATGCGCTTGCGTGCTTGTAAAAGTGATATAATGTCAAAAAACAGTATGCGGAGGTTTTTTATGGAACAAAAACACATACACCAGTTTGCAGACACCGTTGTGCCTTCAACCTGTAAAGAAAACGGTTATACTTTGCATAAATGCCACTGCGGATATGAGCATAAGGATAACTTTATGCCTTTGGGTGCTCATAATTTTCAGCTTGCCGAAGAAAAGTTGCCCACCTGTACCGAGTGCGGCAGTAAAACCCTGCGTTGCTCTGTCTGTGGTGAGTCGGTCTGCCAAACTTTAGAGCCCACAGGACACACTTGGGGCGAATGGGAGGTAGAATCTGCTGCCACCTGTACCGAGCAGGGCAAAAAAACCGCGCGTTGCTCTGTCTGCGGTGAGGCGGCTTGCCAAACTTTGGAGCCCACAGGCCACGCCTGGGGCGAATGGATGGTAGAGTCCTTTGCCACCTGCACCGAGGATGGCAGCAGAATACGTCTGTGCGGTTACTGCGGCGTGTCGGAGTCAGAGCCTACAAAGGCTATAGGGCACAAGCTTACTTCCCCTATAAAATCAAAAACAAAAAAGAGATGCAAAGACTATCTTTGCCAAAACTGCGGTCAGATTATAAGTGTAAAAAAGTCACTAAAAAAGGTTATAGCCTTGTCTCTTGCGGCGGTAATTCTTTTGTGCGCCATAGCGGCGGTTATTGTTTGCTATGTCATACCCCAACGGCACTATAACCACGCTTTAGCGCTTATAGAAAAAGGCGAGCATACCCAAGCCTATTACTACATAAAAGAAAATTGCAACAACGAAAAAGGCAAGGAGCTGCTTAAGGATTTTGAAATAGCAGGCTACCAAAAATTGACTTATACCTACAGCGATTTTAGACTCGGCGTTTATGATATTAAGATAGAGCATGACAAAAACGGCAACATAACTCTTAATGCCGTTTACGATGAACACGGCGCATTAGAGGACAAGTATGAATACGCCTATGATGAGGACGGCAACAAAATACTTGAAGAAAAATACGACGAATACGGCGCATTAGAGTACAAATACGAATACGCCTATGATGAGGACGGCAACACAATACTTGAAGAAAAATACGACGAACACGGCGCATTAGAGTACAAGTATGAATACGCCTATGACGAGGACGGCAATAGGCTGTATTCCATAAAATACAACAGCAAAAACGTAGCCATAGATAAATACGAGTACAAGTATGACAGCAAGGGCAATCAAATCCTTTTAACACGCTATGATATTTACGGTGACCTATGGTATACAATCGCCTATGAATATGACGATAACGGCAACGAAATTTTACAAACCCGTTGCGGCAGCGACGGCGTTGAGGATTATCGGTACAAATACGCCTATAACAAAGACGGCAAGCTAACGGAAAGCACTCTTTACGAGCGGGGCGTTTTAAACTGTACATACAAATATGAATATAACAACGGCAAAAAAATATTCTATACCGAGTATGACAAAAACGGCAACAAAGAATACAGCCAAGAGTATACTTATAGCGAAAAAGACGTGCTTTTAAGCGCAATTCGTTACGATAAAAACGACAGCCCGGAATATGAATATCAATACGATTACCAATATAATAAAAACGGCACAATCAGCCAAAAAACAGAGCATAAAGACGGTGTTTTGACTTATAAATACAAGTACGAGTATAACGGCGATGGCAAGCCGATACGCTATGTCTGCTACGATGAAAACGATGACATAACGGCCGAATACAAGCGCGAGTATGACGACAAGGGCAACATAATCCTTGAGGAAGAATATGGCGAAGACGGAGCCTTGGAATACAAATACAAGTATGAGTATGACGATAATGGCAACCGAACTCTTGAGGTTAAATACGATGCAAACGGCGACTTGGACATTAAATACGAGTATGAGTATGACGAGTACGGTAACAAAGTTCTTGAAAAGACTTATTACTACTATGACGGCGAGATTGGTTCAGTGTATGAGTATAAAACAGAGTATGTCTATGACGAACTCGGCAATATAATCGAAAAAACCACAACAGACAAAGATGGAGAGGTAACCGATAAGTGCGTATATGCTTTTGATAAATACGGCAATAGAATCCTTGTAGACGAGGTCAGTTATTATTTCTATACCTCTGATTATCACCATAAATGGGAGACGGAATATGACGAGTACGGTAACCTAATTCTATACGCAGACTATAACTACGACGGTGTTTTGACAAGTAAAACAATAAAGGAATACGAGCAAAACAGTGTTACAACCATCGAGGTTCAGTATGGCGAAAACGGCGATGAAATCAGCAGAAGCGAAACCCATAATAAGTTTTATACGGATTCCTACGAAAAAGGTAAGATCTCCTATGAATATGATGAAAACGGAGATTTGGAAGAAATAGAAGAGGAAGTGTATAACGAAGACGGCAAAGTGATTTTTGCAATCAAATATGATCAGTACGGCGTGTTGGCAGAGAAGATCGTATGGGAGTATGATGAACAGGGCCATGTGACACTTCAAGCGTATTATAATCCAATGGGTATTTTGGATTATAAAATTGAGTATAGCGAGCCTGTATATGTATACAAACCTTAAATGCGGGGGTTTACAACCTGTTCTGTTTGTGATATAATGGGAACATGAGAGAGATGTATCGAAAAAAGGAGAGCATAACGGTGAAGAAGCTTATACCTTTGTTGCTTGCCCTTGCGGTATTGCTTTGCGCTTGTGGGGATGACCCCGCAGCAAAAACAAAGGGCCGCAATTTTGACCACACAAGTGAAGAATTACCTGCGCAAGAAGGCACGGCTTTAACTCCTGCCGAAAGCGTTGTTTCCACACCTGTCGGTGGCATTGATGCGGCAGACGGTGTTGTTATACCCGATGTTTATGAGGTGGACGAGCAAACGGCAAAGAACGTAATTTTTGCCAACGGGCTTATACCTGCGGTAAAATACGACTACAACGGCGCCGTTGCGGAAGGCAACGTGTTTAAAACCGAGCCCGCCATTGGCAACGAGGTGGCAAAAAACACAAAAATAACGCTGTATGTTTCCTTGGGTCCCGCTTATATAGAGGCGGTGGACGGAAATATATATTGGTACAGCATTAGCGAGTATTATGAGGACGATTGGCAGTTTTACGCTCCCTATATAGTAAAGGATGTTTTGTACATAGAGTGCGAGGTGTGCTTTGGCGTTGATATGGAGTGGAGCGATGACAACGGAACAGGTTCTTTGCTTGGTATAGCATCCCTGACCGACGGCTTTGAAAAAACTGTGCCCATATACGCAGAGTACCAAAAACAGCGTTGGGATGCCTATGAATGGCAAAGCTTTACGCTGGAGATTCCTTTAAAGGACTTTGATATCCGCAGACCCACAGATATTTACACTTTGCTGTACACAAATCACGGCGAGGTATCGGTAGATTTTTATATGACCTGGTAAGCGCTTATTCAATACAATAACCTCAACAAAAAAACGGTGTTTTATACCCAAGCAGCGGCGGGTATAAAACACCGTTTATGTTTTGCGGCACAGTTTTATGCCGCTTTTTTGTTGTGTAAACGCAGGTTGTCAGAGATTAAAGCTATAAACTCTGAATTAGTGGGCTTACCGCGGCTGTTTTGCACCGTGTAGCCGAAAAAGCCGTTAAGCACATCCACATCACCTCTGTCCCACGCCACCTCTATGGCGTGGCGTATGGCACGCTCCACGCGAGATGCGGTGGTGCCGTATTTCTTCGCCACCGTGGGGTACAGTATCTTGGTTACCCCGTTTATAACTTCGCTGTCCTCTATCGCCATAAGTATGGCGGTGCGCAGATATTGATATCCCTTTATGTGGGCGGGCACTCCTACTTGATGTATTATCTTTGTAACCTGTGCCTCCATATCCGTGCACAGCCCCGCCTTTATCTTATCCAGGTTCTTTATGCGCTGTGCAAGAGTCTCGCCATCCACCGGCTTAAGCATACAGTAGGCGGCACCCGCCTCCAAGCTTTCCTCTATTAGGGGGTCGGCAGAATAGCTTGCAAGCATTAAAAATTTGCAACAGGCATTGCCCAGTTTATTTTTACATTCCTTTATCAGTCTTAATCCGTCCATGCGCGGCAACATAACGTCGCACACCACCGCCTTGGGTCTGTGGCGGGCTATTTTCAAAAACGCCTCTTCTCCGTCTGCGGCCTCCGCAATGATCTCAACGCCCGCCTTCTTCAAGGCGTTGCATAGCTCCTGTCTGCTCTCTTTGTTGCTGTCAACAACAAAGTCGGATCGTAGCCATGTCGTTCTGTGAGCCAA
>JAZUQW010000233.1:0-5607 GCA_045605905.1 Eubacteriales bacterium | reverse complement strand
TAGTGTTCCGCATTATGGAAACCACAATAAATGGGCTTTTTTGCCCTTTTTGAGCTCCGCAAGCCAGGCTTGTTAACAAAATATTTACAATTTAAAGCTTCAAAAATAAGCCTTTTTGAAAAAACAAGGCGGCGATACCGTGTATCGCCGCCGAAAGCGCAAAATATTGCACAAAAACGTGCATAAATATTTATTAATAATGTATAATTATTTTGTCGCCGCAAAGACGGTTAAAGCAGGTTCTTTCTTAACTCCTCGCCGGGCAAGGGACTTAAGAAGGCGGGTGGTACATCAAACAAGGTCTTACAGCCCTGCATGCCCTCTGCCTTCATACGGTAAGCGGCACGAGCGCAAGCCGCAAGCACAGATGAGGTAAACTCCGGGTTAGAATCCAGCTTTAGGCTGTACTCTATAATGTTGGTGTTTTCCCCATCCTTGCCCGTTCTGCCGCAACGGATAACAAATCCGCCGTGGGGTATTCCGCCGTGTTCCTTTGCCAGCTCTTCCTTGCTGATAAAGTTAACGGTGGTGTTATACTCATCAAAGTAATGCGGCATAGTCTTTATTGTTTCTTCTATCTTTGCCTTGTCGGCGCCCTCTGCAACAACCACGTAGCACTCTCTTGTGTGCTTATCTCTTGTGGAAAGGGCGGGATTGCTGCCGCCACGCACCGCATCCAACGCTGCCGAGACGGGTACGGTGTACTGCTTGGCATCCACAACACCCTCTACGCGGCGTATAGCGTCGGAGTGGCCTTGGCTAACGCCCTTGCCCCAAAAGGTGTAGTCCTTGCCGTCGGGCAGGATGGCACCTGCGTACAAACGGTTAAGGGAGAACATACCGGGGTCCCACCCGCAGGAGATAAGGGCAACGTTGCCGCCCGCCCTTGCGGCGGAATCCACAGCGGCAAAGTGTTGGGGTATCTTTGCGTGGGTATCAAAGCTATCCACCACGGTAAAATCCTTGGCGAAAAGCGGGGTCTGTACAGGCAGGTCGGTGGCGCTGCCGCCACACAGCACAAGCACATCAATATCTTCCTTATATTTATATATGTCGTCAACGGAAAAAGCGCGTGCGCCCGCGGTTAAAAGCTTTAGGCTTTTGGGGTCCCTGCGGGTAAACACACCGAAAAGTGAAAGGTCGCTGTTTTGAGCTATGGCACATTCCAATCCCTTGCCTAAATTGCCGTAACCGACTATACCTATTCTAATCATACGCCTTGTCTCCTTACAGCGCTGCCTTACGGCAGACGATTTTACAACAAAAGTATAGCAGATCTTTTTTGATTTTTCCACCCTTTTTTACGGTATGTACAAAAAATTTTTCAGCCCCTTAAAATATTAGTAATTTTTACTGACAAAAGGGCTTAATTTCCCTATTATAATAGTAAAAAGTACTTTACTTTTGATTTTTTATCTGTTATAATATATTTGATACATTCTGCTGTATTATACGCAGGACAGCTTTTTGGGTGTATCAAAAACTAAAAAGGACAAAGCTTTCCCGCCTGCGTGGCGAAGATTACTACGACAAATGAAAAACACAAAACTTTTCAAGGCTTTAGCTATTGTGTTAGCGTCGGTACTGTTTTTGGGCGGCTTTTATGTTGCACCCCAAGAGGTTGCTACCTCCTTGGTTGTTGCCGCCGCTGATGAAGAGTTTACAGTGCCCTCCCGTTGCCCCTATGTTTTGGATGGGGAGTATCTTAAGGGAGTAGAGCTTAACACAACCGTAGGCGAATTGCTTTTTTATTACAACGGTAAAGAAGCCGTTGTTGCAGATGATGAGGGCAATGCTTTGGAAGCGGGCGAAAAGCTTGCAACCGGCTATACCTTTACCGTGGGTGGCGCTACCGTGACCCTTGTTGTTACCGGTGATGCTGACGGTGACGGTGTTGGCAGTGATGCGGATGTTGAAATCGCAAAGGCAATTCTTGTTAACGCCGCAGGTACAAGCTCTTATGCCGAGATAGCTACCGAGCTTACAGGTGACGGTATAATCTCTTCTGCAGACTATCTTACAATGAAGTATCTTAAAGACTGTCAGCTTTTGGTGCAAAGCGCACCCAGCACAGTAAACGTTCCCAACCTCAGCGGTATGAGCGAGGCTGAAGCAAAAGCCGCCCTTGAAGAAGCAGGCTTTGTTGCAGATGTTCGCTATACCTTCGCAGGCACCCAGGGCACCGTTGCTTATCAGAAGGTAGAAGCAGGCTATAAAGCAGGCGAAGGCGCAACAATATCCTTTGTTGTTACCTCTAACGGTAAGTACGTGCCTCTCAACTACGACCGCGTAAAGGGTCTTTGGTTGTATCAGTACACCACCTACACCAGCCTCTTTAAGAACGGCTCCAGCCAAAGAGACGAGGCTTCTTACAGACAGCTTGTTCAGCGTGTTGTAAACAACATGGCAACAGACGGCTTCAACACCGTATACCTGCAAATGCGTCCTTATGGCGACGCTTTGTATCCCTCCGAGGTTTATCCGCCCTCTCCTTACGTATGCAACGGCTCCGGTTATAACGGCAGCTTTGCTTACGACCCCCTTGAAATATTCTTGGAGATAGCCCACGCCAGCGACATTTCCGTTCAGGCTTGGCTTAACCCCATGCGTCTTATGACCACCAGCGCAATGGCAGGTGTTTCCTCCAAGTACAGACTGGGTCAGTGGTATAGCGATTCTTCCAAGAACGGTACCTACATAGTAGCAAACGGCGGCAGATATTACCTCAACCCCGCATATCCCGAAACCCGTCAGCTTGTTACCGACGGTATAATGGAAATCTGCGAAAACTATGATATAGACGGTATCCACTTTGACGACTATTTCTACATAAGCATAGACAGTGAGTCTACAGACCTTGCCTTTGACCAAGCGGCATTCAACCAGTACGGCTCTTCCTACGGTTCTGCATCCAGCCTTTCCGTACGTAAGAACTTCCGTCGCGCGCAGGTTAACACCTTGCTTAGAGAGATATACAGTGCAATAAAAGAATATGATGAAGATATCATCTTCGGTATTTCTCCTGCAGGTAACATCAGCAACAACCAAACAGGCTACCTCTGTGCGGATGTTTACACTTGGTGCTCTACCCCCGGTTATGTAGACTACATCGCTCCCCAGGTTTATTGGAGCTTTGAACACTCTTGGGATCAAGCAAGATTCGATATCTGTACCAACAACTGGGCAGACCTTTGCACTACCGACGAAGTTGACCTTATTATAGGTATTGCAACCTATCAGGGCGAAAACGGGGTAAGCTACTCCTCCTCTGACCCGGGTTGGTATAACAATAACGACAACATAGCAAGAATGCTTAACTTCCTTAAGAACCACGATAGAGCAAGCGGCTGGATAATGTTTAAGTATGAATCTACATATAATATCCATAGCGACGGTTATACATCCAGCTTCTCCGAAGAAATCAACAACTACATCGGTTTGGTTAAGAATTGGTAAAAAACCGTTTGCGCTTTAACTCGAAAGGAAGCTTTACAGTATGACAAAGCGTATTTTAGCATTACTTACGACGGTGTTGATGGTGCTTTCCCTTTGCGCCTGCGGCGATAAAGCCGAGGAGGGTAAGGAAGCTATAGCAAACACCGATACCGAGATGAGCGAAACGGCGACATCCTCCGCAGAGGAAAGCGACAGCACAGCGGAGGAAAGCACAGCGGAGGAAAGCACGGTGCTTTCTGACAGCAACGAGGAGGAAGAGAACGTGACAAACGAATATCAACCCCTTAATTATGAGTATATGAAAGGCGTGTGGCTGTACCAGTACAGCCCCACAAGCCTTTTCCGTGAAGACGGCGAGCAGAGAGACGAGGCGGAGTACAGACAGCTTGTGGAGCAGATTTGCCAAAACATGCAAAGAGACGGCTACAACACCGTGTTTTTGCAGGTTAGAGGCCATGGGGATAGCTTTTATCCCTCCGAGCTTTATCCGCCCACCCGCTATGCGGTTGCGGACTACGACAGCGAGTTTGTGTATGACCCCCTTGAGATTTTCTGCGACATAGCCCACAAGTATGAGATATCCATGCACGCGTGGCTTAACCCCTACCGTTTGCTTATGGCGAACCAGATAATTTCTGTGCCCGACCATTACGCAATAAAAGATTGGTTCAACAACAAGGAAGGGGACTACATAATCTGCTTGGAAGGCAGATATTACGCAAACCCCGCTTATGAGGAAGTTCAACAGCTTGTTATAAACGGCGCCCTTGAGATTTGCAACAACTATAATGTGGACGGGATACATATAGACGACTATTTCTACCCCTCCCACGTGCCGGACGATTTCGATACTAAAGCTTTTGAGCTTTTGGGCAACGGCAGAACCTTAAAGCAGTTCCGCTACGACAGCGTAAACAACTTGGTTAAGGGTCTGTACGAGGCGGTACACTCCGTTCACCCCGACCTAAAGTTTGGCATCTCCCCCGCAGGCAATATGGATAACAACCGCGGCTATTTATCTGCGGATATCGATACCTGGTGTACCACCCCCGGTTATATCGACTATATTGCACCCCAGGTTTATTGGAGCTTTGATTATTACAAAGACTTTGCAAAGTTTGACGTATGCTCTAAAGCTTGGGCAGAGCTTGTCACCTGTGAAGAGGTGGAGCTTGTGCTGGGCATAGGCCTTTACCGCACCGTAGATGTTGAGTACAGCCAAAGCGACCCGGGTTGGTTTTTAAACAAGGATAATCTTAAGCGTATACTTGAGTTTACCTATGATTTTGAGCCTGCCGACGGTTTTATAATGTTTGATTACTGCTCTATGTACGATATTTACACGGGCGAGTATCTCACTGAAAACAGCGAAGAGATACAGAATATGCTTCCCTTGCTTAAGGGATAATAAGGAAAGGAAAAAAGAACCATGTCAAGAAGAATTAAAGCTATTATAGCCTTACTGCTTGCCTTGTCCTGCCTGTTCACCTACGTGGCTTGCGGCGAAGACAGCGATAAGAAGGATGCTACACAAGCAGGCACCCAAAACAACAATACAGAAGATTCTGCCGATGTTGGCGGCGCGGCTCAAAACTCCGAAGAGGTTAGTGAGTTTATTTCCGAGCTTATCTCCGATATAGAGTCTGAAGTTGAGTCCGAAAACGCAGGCAAGGACGAATCTATGAAAGGAGAAACAGCCCCTGTGGAAGAATCCTCCGAGGATGAAAGCAGTGAAGAGCCTGAAGGCGAAAAGAAGAGCCTTGCTTGCTTCCCCGCTGATACATATACCGACACCGCAGATGACGGCAGCGCACAGCGCGACCCCAACTACAAAACCGTTAACTATGAATCTATGCGCGGCATCTGGCTTGACCAGTTCAGTATGCAGTCCATATACAGCTCCGGCGGCAAGCAGAAGCCCGAGGAAAACTTTACCCGTATGATCGATAAGATCTGCAAAGGCGTTGCAGATGCAGGCTTTAACACCATCATCGTTCAGATACGCCCCAACGGCGACAGCTTCTACCCCTCTGAATATTACGCACCCTCTCACTTTGTTGTTGGTAAATACGGCAACGATTTTGAGTATGATATGCTTAAGATATTTATAGAGGCAGCCCACGTATACGGCTTGTCCTTCCACGCTTGGGT
>JAZUQW010000232.1:0-12302 GCA_045605905.1 Eubacteriales bacterium | reverse complement strand
CCTCGGAACAGTGCTTGCACTGCCCTGTGCAGGCGTATGTTACGACAAACTCGATCTTGTTTAAGTTTTTTAGGTATTGGTTCATATCTTATTGATATAAGCGGCAATCGCATGAGCGGCGAACTCCGCAGTTCCCTTGCCGTACTTGTCGATGTTCTTATTGAAGCGCTCGTCGGCGACGTACATTTTGCCAAGCCCTGCAAGAATCTCATCTGTGCAGGTGTAGTAGTTCTCGGTGATATGTGCTTGAAGCTTGGCGACAAGCGACTGCGCTTCGTCAGAATCGGCGGTTGCACCGCTGTTTTTGAGCGCGGCAAACTCGGCAAAGATCGCCATCATACCATCGTTTGCCTCTGCCCACTTTTCCTTTGAATAGTTCTTTGTTTTTTGTTCGTACCGGCGGTAAGCGTCGGTGTCACCCCAACGCTGACGAGCTTCGTTTGCATAATTGTTCATCTGTAAACCTCACAAATTTTCGCAAGTATTTCCTCATCCGCAGGACAAAAGTCGTAGTTTGAGATTTCGCTCGGCGTGATCCATTTGATGTCGTTATGCTCTAATCTCTGCGGAACACCTTCTGCTATAATAGCGTTAAACAACGTTAGATGTACCGACAAATCGGGATATTCGTGGATGACGTCCATAAATACGCCCCCAACGTAGAGCGTAACGGCAAGCTCTTCCTGACACTCACGGATGAGCGCCTGTTCTTTTGTTTCGCCTACTTCCACCTTTCCGCCCACAAACTCCCAAAGAAGCCCTCGCGCCTTGTGTGCCGGCCGTTGGCAGATCATAAATTTGTCACCCTCCCATATAAGGGCTGCTACTACTTCTGTTATCATATTTCCTCAACGCCTGTCTTGTAATGTTAGTGTGTTTCGTTATAAATTATTTATTATCCGATACGACCTCAACGATATCGCCTATTTTACAATCCAAAGCTGTGCATATCTTTACAAGCACATCGCCGGAGATGACGGCGCCGTCTTTGCCCATCTTGGTGATGGTGGCAGTGCTGATGCCGGCTTTTTCGGCAAGCTCTTTCTTTTTCATATCGCGGTCGATTAGGAGTTTAAACAATTTTTTATAGCTTGCAGACATTTCACGGCACCTCATAAATTCAAATAGAATACGGTATTATAGCACAAACCGCGCTAACCGTCAACAAACTTTAATGAAGCCGCTTTGCCGTTTCTTCAGTGCTCTTCGCTGACGGTATTGAAAAGCACCCGATTTTATGATATAATGAACACACGGCGAAAGCCGAATATATTTTTTGGAGAATGCTGTTTGAAAACGAACAACACCTTGGAGATTGTATTGTAAACGGGAGGACCCGCAATACATTCTCGCGATCCTCTCGTACTTTGAGCGTCAACGATTTATGAAAGGATTTAAAAATGGAAAATTTGACGATACGTTTAGAGACCGAAAAAGACTACAGAGCAGTAGAAGAATTGACTCGCGAGGCGTTTTGGAACGTCTATAAGCCCGGCGCGGACGAGCATTATTACGTGCATACCATGCGCAACCACCCTGACTTTATCCCGGAGCTTGCTTTTGTGTTGGAAAAAGACGGTGAGATAGTTGGCAACATCATGTACACGAAAGCGGGGCTTGAGGACGAAAACGGCAAAAGGAAGGAGATTCTTTCCTTCGGCCCCCTTTGTGTTGCACCGAAATACCAAAGGCGTAAGCTGGGCAAGCTACTTATCGAGCATTCCTTTGAGGTGGCGAGAGGGATGGGCTATGACGTGAACATCAACTTCGGCACCCCGGGGAACTACGTCAGCCGTGGCTTTGTTAGCTGTAAAAAGAAGAACGTAAGCTTTATGGTTGACGGAAATTATCCAACGGCGTTGCTCGTATGTGAGCTTGTAGAGGGCGCACTTGAGGGCAAAAAGTGGATGTATATCCCCTCTGATGCCGCGGATTGCTGTGAGGATACAGCCGCTGTTGAGGCGTTCGACGCGAACTTTGCACCCAAGGAAAAGAAGTGGATGCCGAGCCAAGAAGAATTCTATATTTACAGTCATTCATCGGTAGTAAGATAAACGTAAAAGCCGATGAGAGATCGCAAGATTTCTCATCAGCTTATTGTTGGAGTCCCCAAGAGGTCACAAGGCTTCTTGGGGTGCTTTTTATCTTTTTTTATAAATCACAAGCTCGGGGTTTTCGCCGTTTGCTTCGTAGATACATACGAGGAGAAAGTCCATATTTGCGGCGATGCCAAAGCAACGTTCTCCGCCAAATTCGCATTCCAATTGGTTGCCCAGATAAGTAGCGTTGTCATCAAGGAACTTCACAGTTTTGCCGTTGGGGAGTCGGTATTCCATATTAATGTATCCGCCAACAAGAGCGTTTAATTTTTCGACCTTCGGCATTCCTTCCACGTGCAAAGCGTTAAACTCGTTGATGAGGGTCTTTTTGAACTCCTCAAACTTTCCGCCATCGTCAAGATTTTTATACTGTTTCCAATAGTCGAGTTTTGGGAGCATTTCCTTCAAATACGTCCGAGCCTGCTCCGAAGAAAAGTGCTCGCTTGCCATATTCGCTACGCAGACCTCGATCAGATCGTCCATATCGTGATACATATACTCACCGTCAGCATAGCACCACTTGCAATATTCCTCGTTGAAAAAGCCGTCCGTCTCCTTACTGATGTTGCTATCCTCCAAAGGCATTCCGCAGCATTGACAAATCAATTCTCGCGGAGAGCCGAGGAGCGTATTGATGGACACATCAAACAGCTTTGAAAGAAGCTTTAGCGTTTCGGTGTTGGGAATCGTTTCGCCGGTCTCCCAACGGCTGACCGCCTGACGGGTGACATATACCTTTTCCGCAAGCTCTTCCTGGGAGAGTCCGTGTTTTGTTCTTAATGCTAAAATAATATCCTTTGCTTCCATACTTCCACCACCTTTAATTACTGTGAATTAATTATAACAGCGTCAAGAGTAAACAACAAGCAACCCGTAGTTGCGGGTAGGCTTATATTTTTATGGTTTTTGCTATTTTGCTTGTTGCATCGGGTAATAAACAAAATCCGCTACGCAAACGCAGCTTTGCTGCAACGATTTATTTTTACGTGCTCTTACGATAATCCATATAATCTATGTACAGCTTTTCGGCATTGGGATGCCCCAGCTTTGCTATACTTGCCGGCTTGCTCATCAGCCCCGGATATTGGTAACAAAAAAGCTTTTCCACGTACGGGGAAACAGCTTCGATCTGCTTACGGATACGCTCAAACGGAGCGGGAAGAAGGGCCGAATGATATACCTCCCCCTCAAAACGAAACAGTTCCATATCTGCCCAAAGTTTTGCCCTGCCCGCCTTGTCATGCGCTTTTTTAAGCGCCTCAAAATATATGGCGGTTTGACACGGCGTGCTTTTTTCAACCCCCACCTCATCCTGATAAGCAATAAAATCTATATCCAGACGTTCCAGATCGTGAATGTATCGGTCGTCTGCATGAAGGTCCTTGGTCCCATAAGGAGCTATAAGCGTCTTGAAATGCTTGCCAAGCTTATGCACCTCTGCGGAAGAAAGATTTACGTAATCTATAAATTTTTCGTCCATATAGCCGCCTATCCAGGTTTCGTCCGGATAATACCAGCCATAAAAGGATTTGTGATGCCCATAAAGACAGGCAAGCTCGTTCATAGCGCGAAGCATCTTTTTTAGAACCTTCGGATCAACGATGTTGATCTCGGGCGTGCGCCAATTGCCGTAAAATCCCGTACTGATATAGACGTTTAGTCCGATTGTGTCTGCTTCGTCAAGAATTATCTCAATTGGGTCGTCAACGGCAAGCTGCCATCTTTCGGGGAAAACATCGGTATTAAAGTATGCTTTGTCTTTAAGAGCGGTAGCAAGCAGGACAAGCTGATCGATGCCCGCTTCCTTCATCTCGCGCAGTTTTGCTCGCCATTGTTCCTCGGTGAAGTTTTGGAGCGTGTCGTTCCAATAAACGCCTTCTTTGGTATTGTGGTGGCGAAATTCAAACCAGGTTCCCGTTATGGGCTTTGTGTACATAGGTTTCATCACTGCTTCCTTCTTTATGTCACTCAAATTAAGCGCCCGATGCTATCTCTGCCTATTGGGCGTAGGTCTTAAGTTATGTGCTTGTATTATAGCAGGTTCAGCAAGAAATAACAAGTCGTGCGCTGTTTTTTAACTTAATACGGATAAATATCGATATGAAAAACAACCTCTCGGTTTGTTGGTTTATCAAACCGAAAGGTTGTTTTATCCGATGGCAGTGGCTAAACAGCTTTACTTAAATGACGGTGCGTGGCTTTCACCCGTTGAAAAGGCATTAGGCCCCGGGTCCGACAGAGAAAAATACATTTTAGCCGCCTTTGTGGTACCAAAATCTCTATTGGAGCCGGTTTGTTGCACCTTGTTGAAGGCATCACGAAACATCTGATTGTGTGCCTCTTCGCGGTTCAACAGAAAATCGATGGTCTCCCGCACCTTTTTATCCTCAATTTGACGATAAAGATACTCGTAAACAACTTTAGCTCTTTGTTCAGATGCGATATTAGAAAGCAAATCGGCACAAAGGTCGCCTGTGACAGTGACGTAATCCGCCGTCCAAGAATACCCCGATGAATTGATTAGTCCGGGGTTGAGCCCAAGCAGGACGTGGGTTTGCACTTCGCCCGCCTGAACTTTTGTAGCATCTACGTTGTGTCCGTTGAGCAAATTGATGGTCTGCGCCACCATTTCCATATGACCAAGCTCTTCGGCGGCGATATCAAGAAAAAGGTCCTTGATCTCGGGGTCCTTGATTCTGAAGCTTTGGGACATATACTGCATTGCCGCCTTAAGCTCTCCGTTTCCGCCGCCGAGCTGTTCCTGAAGTAAAACGGCGTACTGGGGGTTGGGTCTTTCAACCTCTACAGGATGAAACAACTGTTTTTCGTGTTTGAACATGGCAAATATTAACCTCCGTTTATGGATTTGATACTATTATTTCCCATTGGAAGCTTGCATATGCTTATTTCATAAGTTTAAAGGGTTTTCAATATACACAACGCCTTTGTTATAGAAAGAAAATGCTTTGCGTTTTTTCGGAGTCCCCAAGAAGTTATCAGCTTTTGGGGTTATCTTATCTTTTTATTGCGGTTGGCGGGATTATTTATAAGCCTGCCCTCCTCGGTAAAGCGCGAGCCGTGGCAGGAGCAATCCCAAGTATGCTCGTAAGGGTTATATTTTAAGGCACAGCCAAGATGAGGGCAACGGGGGACAGTAGGTGTCAGCAACCCCAACAGCGATTCTGCAACGTTTATGGCAAGCTGTGGTCTAAACACACTGCGAGAAGGTGAAAATACCGCCGCGTAATCGTTTTCCTTGCCCAACAGCAGGTCTGTCAAAAGCTTTGCCGCCACCATAGAAGAGGTCATGCCCCACTTATTAAAGCCCGTTGCCACGTATAGATTAGGCGTGCTTTTTGAGTACTGTCCAATATAGGGGACTTGGTCAAGAGTCATACAATCCTGTGTTGCCCATTGGCAAACAAGCTTTGCTTTGCCGTAATGGGCGCGGGCAAAGGCAACAAGCTCTTGCCAGGCACCGCCTTTTTTGCCTGTTCGGTGAGCGCCGCCGCCAAGTAACAAAAGATTACCGTAATTGCGAAAGGACAAGCCCTTGTCGTCATCGTCTACATATATTCCGTCAACATCCGAGGCGCCTTCAAGAGCAATAACGTAGGAACGGTGCTGATACATCTTTAAAAAGTATCCGCCACGAGCATTGAAGAGAGGAAAATGAGTTGCCACAACAGTCTTTTTGCATCTGATTTTGCCCCGATGGGTTAGAACTCCGTCGGGCAATAGCTTTATCACTCGCGTGTTTTCGTATACGGCAAGCTCTTCTGCAAGCTTAAGGGCAAATTTAAGGGGATGAAACTGACCTTGGTTAGCTATTGCCACCGCACCCGCCGTCTTTATGGGCAGGGGTAAAGACCTAACGTATTCCGCTTTTAAGCCTAAACGCCAAAGGGCTGCCAGCTCTTTTTCAAGCTTTGCGGGCTTGTCGATGGAATACACATAAGAGGTTTTGGTTTGGCAGTCACAGCCAAGCCCTTGGCAAAGTTTGAAATATTCATCCCGCGCATCAAGCTGTGCCTGTAAATACAGCTTTGCTTTTTCCTCGCCAAAGCGTTTTATAAGCTTGTGGTAAAGCAATCCGTGTTGAGCGCTTATTTTTGCCGTGGTGTTTTGGGTAACACCGCCGCATATACGGTCCGCCTCCAACAAAACGCAATCCACGCCCGCTTTTTTCAGCATATACCCGCAGAGAATGCCCGCCATGCCGCCGCCTATTATAAGCACATCTGTTTTGATGTTTTCCGTCAGCTTGGCAAAGCTTGGTCTTTCTGTCCCTTCTACCCATATGGAGTTCACATTTATCACAACCTTACGGAAGTATTATCAACAAACATTGACGCAGCTATTATGTGCAAAATAATGCTTTTTAATTGTTTATATGGTAGATTTATTGACAACACTACCTTTGAGGAGTGTGAGCTATGGAGTTTATAAAGCTTATTCTTACAGCCGTGTTATCGATAATATCTCTGTTTGCAATTACCAAGCTTATGGGGCACAAGCAGGTGGCGCAGCTTGACTTTTTTGACTATGTAAGCGGCATTACAATAGGCTCTATCGGGGCAGAGCTTGCCACAGAGCTTGAGTCGCCTTGGAAACCCCTTGTTGCCTTGGTGATATACGGCGCCGTATCGGTGGCTTTAAGTATAGGGACCCACAAACTGCCGCGACTGCGCAAATTTGTTAACGGCACGCCCACCATAATAATGAGCAACGGCAAGCTGTACAGAAAAAACATGAAAAAAGCAAAGCTTGATTTGTCGGAGTTTTTACTTATGTGCCGCGAGCAGGATTTTTTGACCTTTCGCAAATACAAACAGCCGTATTTGAGCATAACGGAAAACTTTCGGTTCTGCCCGTAGGTATGCACATCGGCACGGAGCTTATTATGGATGGACGCGTAATGGGCGAAAACCTTAAACGCTTGGGCAAAGACGAAGCTTGGCTTAAGGCACGACTTGAAGAGCAGGGCTTTAAAAATGCAAATCGGGTGTTTTTGGGCATATATTACGCGGGCAATGTCAACTTAAGTCTATACAAAGGAGATTAAGCGACGGGCTGCTTTTTATACTTGATTTTTCCACAGAAATCCTTTATAATGTAACAAACGGGTGAGCACCTACCGACAGTCAGGCTATTACTGCCTGACTGTCAGACCGCTGACAAAGGCACAGAGCACAAAAAATAATATAATACAGTTGCTCTAAAGTAGAAAATCCAGGGAGGGCATCCCTGGATTTTCTACAATTTATTGTTTTTTTGTACAAAACGAACCTCGGCTCACAGTAGCAATCTACAGTTTTCGCCTCGGTTCGTCTTGTCTGTATCCTTTCTCAACGCTCTGTCAAGCTGATGACAAGGTTTGTCATCAGCTTGACAGTCAGGCTATTACTGCCTGACTGTTTTTACGTTTTAGGAGGATTACTATGTGGAATATGCTTTGGCCCATACTTATTGTTGTGGGGTCTAACACGGTTTACAACATCAGCACAAAATCAACGCCCGCGGGGGTAAACGCCTTTGCCTCTCTTGCCTTAAGCTATTTGGTGGCGGCGGCAAGCAGCATAATTATGTTTTATGTAAGCGCAGACAACAAAAACCTGATTAGGGAAATCGCCAAAACCGATTGGACTTCTATAGCCTTGGGTATAACCATTGTGGGATTGGAGTTTGGCTATATTTGCATCTACCGAGCAGGTTGGAAGATAAATACCGCCTCGGTGGTGGCGAATATATCCCTCGCCTGCGTTTTGCTTGTGGTGGGACTGCTGCTCTATAAGGAGGCAATATCTTTGCGACAACTGCTTGGGATGGGCGTTTGCGCCGCAGGGCTTGTGTTAATAGCAAAGTAAAAAAGGTAGGCATAACGCCTACCTCAGACTGCTGACAAAGGCACAGAACACGAAAATTACAAAAATATTATTTCTATAAAGAGAAAAAATCGGAGATTTTCTCCGATTTTTCTGCTATTTACCTTTATTTTCGTTCAAAACGAACCTCGGCTCACAGTACCAAGTACAGTTCTCGCCTCGGTTCGTCTCGCGGGGTCCCCGTTGCGAACGAAGTGAGCAATGGGGTGGTGTGAGCACTCTTTCTCAACAGTCTGACAAGTTGATGACAAGGTTTGTCATCAACTTGAGGTAGGCACAACGCCTACCTTTTACTTATCGCTTTAACAACGCCATTAAGCGCTTTTTGCCTGCTGTTATAGTCTTTTTCTATTTCCTCGCTCCAGCAAGCCGAAAGCGGCATTGCGCAGCGTATATTTCCCACAGCTTTGGATACCGCATCATACACCACCTTCGTTCCTTGGCTGTCGGCGTTGTAGTTTACGGAACGGTCGCGGGATATGCCAAAGCTTTGGGCTGTGGATACCGCGTCTATATTTGCGCCGATGAACAAAAACTCCCAGCCCTTTTCCTTTTGACTTTCTATAAGCGCCCTTACCTTTTCCTTTGTATAAAGGCGGCTGGCGTTTTCCATACCGTCGGTGGTTATAACAAACATAGTCTTTTGAGGCACATCCGAAGGGCGGGCGTATTTGTGGATGTTTTTGATATGCTCTATAGTGCCGCCTATGGCGTCCAACAGCGCGGTACAGCCGCCCACGGTATAATCCGCCGCGGTCATATTGGGAACACGGTGAAGCTTTTTGCGATCGTGGAGGGTCTTGTACCGGCTGTCGAACAGCACAGTGGTAACGTATGCGACACCGTCGGTCTCCTTTTGCTTGTTAAGCATAGCGTTAAAGCCACCTATGGTATCGCTTTCCAACCCCGCCATAGAGCCGCTTCTGTCGATAATAAATACAAGCTCGGTAAGATTTGCTTTCTTTTTGTTTTTCATAATTTAAAAACCTCTCTTTTCTTTATTGTGTCTACATTGTAGCACCGAAAAAGAGAGGTTTGGTCGCCCCAAAAGCGACAAATTACATATTAAATTGCTTTGCCCACTGCTCTGCCTTAAAGCCTGCAAGCACAAATCCCTCGCCTACAAGCAACGGGCGTTTTACAAGCATACCGTCGGTAGCAAGCAACGCCAACATTTCTTCGTCGGTCATTGCGGGCAGTTTGTCTTTAAGCTCAAGCTCCCTGTAAAGCATACCGCTGGTGTTAAACAGCTTTTTTACGGGTAAGCCCGCGACAGCTTGCCATTCTGTCAGCTCGGCAAGGCTGGGTCTCTCCTCCTTGTTGTGGCGGATTTCATAGGGGATTTTGTTATCATCCAACCACTTTTTTGCTTTTTGGCAGGTAGTACATTTGGGATAACATATAAATTTTACCATATAGTCCTCCTTTTAACAGCATTAGTCTATTCACATACCTCTATCAAGAAGCTTACGGGTCTGAAGCCGTCATTGCAGGATATCATTGCAGCTTTTTTGTTTTTCATCCAACCGTCGTAGATGTCCTCGCCGCCGTAAGCCAAGGTCATAACAAAGGGAGATAGGCTGTCCCACGCGCTGTCACAAAAACCGGCGGGCTTTTGCCAACCCTCGCAGATAAACACCTGACCCTCGTTTAGATCGCAGGCGTGCTCTATCGGGTTTTCGTACAGGGCGATAAGGTCGTCATAACGAGCCTTGCGCATAACGGTTATTTTTATTCTTTTCATAGATTATGCTCCTAACAGGCTTTGGTCGAAAGCAAACAAAGCCTCGTTAATATCGTATATGTTGTAGTTGCCCTTGCTTATAAAATACTCTATTATAATATCAAACTTGTTGCTGCGGGAAAGGGCGTAGCCCGCCTTTAAAAGCAGCTCTTTTGTTTCCGACTCGGTAAGCTCCAATGCCACGGCAAAGGCTATTGCCGTAAGCTTTGAGGGTCTGTACTGCTTGTCGCCGCGGATTTTGGAAAACAGCTTGCGGTCAATATTTGCTTTTTTATAGCACTGTACGTCCGTCATACCTTTTTCGTCTATCTTTCGAAGCAACATTTCTGAAAAGCTTTCGTCTATCACCATTAAGCGCTGCTCCAGCTCCTGCTCCGATTCTTCAAGCACCTCCCGGTTTTGCCTGTCAAAAGACGCACGGCGCGGCGTGGGCTGTTTCGCATACAAAGGCCGCTCTTGCTTTGGTGCTGTACCCGCTTCATCGTTTTGCTTAACAGAGGGCATTTGACACGGCATAGACTGTTTCTCTTTTTCCGCGCGTCCCATCATAGGCATCAGGGGCAAACTTTTAGACGCACAAGGCTCATACACCGAAATGTAATTTTCGTCAATATACGCGGTAATATCACAAAAAAGCTCGGCACTTATAGCGTAGGATTTCTTATCATAGACCACAAGATAAACTTTTATGTCTTTTTCCTGTAAAAACGCGCTTATGGCTTCCATAGTTACCTTCAGCGCCAGTTTTTTTGGATAGCCGAAGCTACCCGATGCGATAAGCGGAAGCGCCACGCTTTCACACCCCGTTTCTGCCGCAAGCCTTAAAGCGCCAAGGCAACACTCCTTAAGCAAAATCGCCTCGCCCGAAGCGCCATCCTTCCAACGGGGACCGACGGTGTGGATTATGTATTTGCAGGGCAGATTATAACCCTTTGTTAGCTTGCACTCCCCAACGCCAAGACGCTTCAAAGACCTGCAAGCCATGCGCAAACGCAAGCCTGCGGCACGATGGATGGCGGAATCTGTGCCGCCGCTACCCGAAAAGTTGGGGTCGGTAGGATTGACAACGGCATCCACCGTCATTTTTGTAATATCGTTTCTAACTATTTCAAAAGGCACGGCATACCCTCCTAACTTTTGCAAAAAACACCTAAAGTCCAAAGGGATTTTAGGTGTTTTTGGTTTTAGTTTAGATAGAACAACTCGTCCACGGTTTTTTGCAAGAACTCTTGGTCGGGATAAAACTCCATATACTGCTCGCCCTTGCGGTTTTCACCTTCGAGGATGATGATTTCCTTCATTTCGTATTCCGAAACTTTCTCCAAAATACGTTGCAGCTTGTTTACCGAGCAGTCGGAAACAGTATGGTTTATAACTTTTGTAACAGCTTCAACCTCGAAATCTTCGTTTTCCGCCGCAACAACGCGGGTCTTTTCATAAAGAGCATTTAGGTACTGATGCTGACGTGACATTCTGTTTTCGTTGCCGGAGTCCGCCACGCCTTTTCTGGCACGCACATAAGTAAGGGCGCTGTCACCCATAAGGGTTACTGTTTCGCCCTTTACAAGGCTGTCGTCAATACCCGTAAAGTCCTCCAACACCTCCACTTCTACTCCGCCTAAATAGTCGTTGTAGATGGATACCGCATCCATTGTTACGGAAAGGTAGTGGTCAACGGTAATTCCGCCAAGCAAGTTTGAAACGGCATCTGCCACGTTGCGACAGCTTCTCTCTTTGCCGTTGCCATAGCTGTGTGCCAAGGCGATTTGTTGGGTCACCTTATCGATAACCTTTGTGCCGGTTATATCCAAAACATTCATTTCAACCATAGTGTCGCGGCTGATTTGAATAGCATTGTAGCTTTGGCTTGTATTGTCTATAACGAACAGCAAAACAAAATCCGCCTGTTTTGTGCCTTCTGCGGCCCCTTCGCCAAAGGTATCAAGGCCGAGGACAAGAAAGGTCTCTATATCGTGTTTTTGTTCTTTGGGGGCGGGTTTTTCCTCTCCGCTGTTATTCTCGGCATAGTTGATAAGCCCAAGAATAGCCACAGCAAAAAGAACTGCCGCCAAAACAAGGGCGCCACCCCGCAAAAGCTTTGCTTTATCTGATTTTGTCAGTCTATGGCGACTCATGCTCTTCTCTTTTTAAAGACAAGAACGCCAACTACCAGCGCGGCTATTGCAAGAATGATTGCCCAAACATAGTTGTGATTGTCGCCTGTATCGGGGGTTTCTTCATCGGGAACGGTAACGCTTTCATCGGGAACAACAACGCTCTCTTCGATAACCTCATCAGAGGACTCTTCTACTTCAACAGACTCAACCTCGGAAGATTCAACTTCAGAGGATTCAACTTCAGAGGACTCAACTTCGGAAGATTCCACTTCGGAGGACTCAACATCGGAGGACTCAACATCGGAGATTTCTTCGCTGCTTTCGTCGCCGCCAACATCGGTAGTATCAACAACTATAGCGAAGGGAGAAAGAGAGCTAACGGTGAAGGAAAGAGTGGTGCTGTCTGCGCTTACAACAGCGTTATCAACATAATCCCAGGCGCCGCCTACATTGTGCA
>JAZUQW010000231.1:0-3200 GCA_045605905.1 Eubacteriales bacterium | reverse complement strand
TTGCGGGGATGTTGGCTTTGGAAAAACTGAGGTAGCTTTGCGCGCGGTGTTTAAAGCTGTAAATTCCGGAAAGCAGGTTGCTATACTTGTACCCACAACGCTTTTGGCGTGGCAGCATTACCAAACTATGAAGAGAAGGTTTAAAGGCTTTCCTGTCAACGTTTCTATGATGTCAAGTCTAAATGAAAAGCGTATAAACGATAATGTTGTTTCTGAATTAAAGTCGGGCAAGGTTGATGTTGTAGTCGGCACTCACCGCATATTACAAAAAGACATCGGTTTTAAGGATTTAGGGCTTTTGGTTGTGGATGAGGAGCAACGCTTTGGTGTTACCCACAAAGAACGCATCAAGACCTTGGCGTCAGGTATCCACACCTTAACTTTATCTGCAACACCTATCCCTCGCACCCTGAATATGGCATTAAGTGGCATAAGGGATATGTCTGTGCTTGAAGATGCACCGACAGACCGTTTGCCGGTACAAAGTTATGTTTTGGAATACGACGAAGATATTATAAACGAGGCCATATCCAGAGAGTTGCGACGGGGCGGACAAGTGTTTTATCTTATAAATAACACAGATGTAATGTACGCCAAAGCTGCAGTTTTGTCTAAACGATTTCCCGATAAGGTTATTTCGGTAGGACACGGTCAGATGGATAAGGACAAGCTATCCAAAATATGGGAATCTATGGTAAAAGGCGAGACGGATGTGTTAATATGCACTACCATTATAGAAACAGGTATAGATGTTCCCAACGCAAACACCTTAATTATTGAAGATGCAGACCGCATGGGCCTTTCTCAACTTCATCAAATCAGAGGTAGAGTAGGGCGCTCGTCGCGTCGTGCATATGCGTATTTTACGTATAGGCCTGGAAAACTGCTTTCGGAAATCGCTCAAAAACGTCTTCAAGCGATTCGTGAATACACGGAATTCGGCAGCGGTTTTAAAATTGCAATGCGAGATTTGGAAATCAGAGGCGCAGGTAACCTTTTAGGAGCAGAACAACACGGTCACATTGAAAGCATTGGCTACGACCTATATGTTAAGCTTTTGAAAGAGGCGGTTGACGAAGAAAAGGGCATAACTCCCGCAGAGACTTTGGACTGCAATGTAGATATTTCAGTTAATGCGTATATCCCTGAAGATTATATAAGCTCTTCGGCTATGCGTATTGATATGTACAGGAAAATCGCCTCCATACAGAGCGATGCCGACGCAGAAGATTTGTTGGATGAGCTGTGCGATCGTTTCGGTGAACCTCCAAATACCGTCACCGCATTAATATCCGTGGCTTTAAGCAGACGCAAGGCGGCTTCGTTTGGATTTACTTCCGTTGAACAAAAAGGCAATCTTTTGTCTTTATACAACGATGAGCTTGACATTAAGGTTTGCTCCGCCTTAAGTATTAATAATGCCTTCCGCGGTAGAATTATGTTATCTGCCGGTACAAAACCCCATATTTCTTGCAGATTAAAGAGCGGAGAGAGTGTTGTTTCAACCCTTGCGCTTTTGTTGGAGACCTATGGTAAATTATGTTAAAATCTATAGACAAAACGCTAAAAATATAGTATAATGCTTTGTGGCTTACAAATTGGATGGTGATTTTATGAAATGTAAATTATTGAGCCTTGCGTTGGTTTTGGTGTTTATTCTTAATATTTTTTGCAGTTGCGGCGGTGTTGCTCCAAACAAACCTGCAATGTCTATCGACTCCGCGAATGGTTCAAACAATTCAAGTAATGCAGATGTTGTTTTTTCTTTCGAAAATGTAAGCATTAGCCAAGGTTTGTACAGATATATATACAACGAGTATAAAACGCTGTATTTAGAGCTATGTAACAGTTTGGTTGCACAAAACGGTTATTTGTCACAGACCAACGATATCATCGTAGAGGATACCGAGGCATTTTGGTCTGCTACCGTTCCTGCTGATGTGCACAGCACCTTTGAATATTTAAAAAGCAACTACTACGGTTATTATAGTTTTGATATCACAGACGAAGATCTTGGCAGTTATACCTATGCGGATGTTGTGCTTGACCACGCAAATAGCGAGTGTAAAGAGTATTTGATATATACAGCCCTTGCAAAACAGTATGACTATGTACCCTCAAGAGATTTTGAGGACTACAACGATGGGCTTGAAGCTGCTATTGCGCAAAACGCAACAGACGCCGATTGCTTTGAAGGTATTGATAGCATGTCGGACAAAAATGGCGTGCTGTATGACTGGGCTAAAGCGAGATGGGAAGTTAATTTAGCCGGTCGTGGAATAACAAAAGAAGAATGGGTAAGTGCTTATTACGAATTTCCTATTTTGACAACCTATTTAGCTCCGCATATTGTAGAGAAAAATTATAGCGGTTTAGGCGAAGATGACGACGATTTAGCTATCGTGAATTATTATTTAGAGCAAGTTAACGCATCGCAGGTTGCTTTTGAGTATATTCGTTATGACCTTTTAAGCGAAGAAAACTATAATGTGCAAAAGGAACAGCAATCAGAAGAAAGTGCTGAAGTTTTTACTTCTGAAGATGACAATGACATAAGTTTAGATGAAGTCAGTGACGAAGGTTTAAGTTTGGAAGATAGCGATGACGATGAAAGTTTGGAAGAAGTGCCGCCTACGGATCCTTTGGCTAACGATGCGGATACTTATGAAGAATATGTTGAAATAAGAAAACAAGCATGTCAAGATATTTATGATTCAATAGTAAATGGTGAAATTGAATTTGATACTGCACGGGAAGCAAGCCCTTATTATGAAGAACCTGACGAGGGTTACACAAGCGTTGTGTATCTTGATAATTCCGCCTTTAAACAGTATTTTGAAAAAAGTGCCGACGAGGTTAAGGTTGGGGATATCGAGTTGTTTGTTCAAGAAAATATTGGCACAATTTGGATATTAAAATATACCGATTGGACGGTAAACGACCTTACTGAAAAAGAAATAGCAGAAATTATTAAAAATTACGCGGAAACATATGTTGGCAGTCTAAAATCACAAAAGGTAAACGCGATTTTTGACAAAGCTTATGACTGTATAAAAGTAGGATCAATTAGTGACGACTATAAAAAGCCTTGGAATATTGATTAACCCGGGAGTGTATATGAGAAAATTTTTTGCAATATCAATTATGTTGGCTGTCCTGCTTACAATGGCAGCGTGCGGGGAAGAGCCCGAACTTATAGA
>JAZUQW010000230.1:0-3276 GCA_045605905.1 Eubacteriales bacterium | reverse complement strand
TCGGGTGAATTTCCCGATTTTTCTGCTGTTTACCTTTATTTTCGTTCAAAACGAACCTCGGCTCGCAGTACTTAGTACAGCTATCGCCTCGGTTCGTCTCGCGGGGTCCCCGTTGCGAACGAAGTGAGCAATGGGGTGGTGTGAGTACTCTTTCTCAGCAGTCTGCCAAGCTGATGACAAGGTTTGTCATCAGCTTGAGCGCCCCGTCATGGGGCGCTTTTTTACAGCGTTATCTCCAGCCCGTCGTAAGCAACAAGTATGCCCTGTTTTTCCATCTCCTCGGACAATGTTTTGTGGTCGGTATGCAAGGTGCGCGCCATGTGGCTTATGCAAAACCGTTTTACATAGGGGGCAAGACTTTTTTTAATTTCTGTAATCATGTTAAGATTATTGTGCTCAAATATGCGGTAATCACCGTCTATATTACCCACCGTGGCATCAAGGACGGCAAAATCAGGCTTGTGTGCTTTTATGCCCTCCACCTCATCATAGAGCAGCCATGCGCCATCCAAACCGTAAAACACCGTTTTTTCGCCATCAGAAATGATATAATGTAATGCATCCTGACAGGTACCGTGATTTGCCGCGTAGGCATAGATAGTATATTTGCCTACAGTTTTTACGTCCCCACCGGAAAATCGAACAAAGCTCACACCCACAGACTCGAGGGCAGACAAGGTATCTTCACAGTAGTGATCATAATGGCTGTGGGTGTTAATGGCGTATTTGATTTGAGACATTGCTATACCCTGCTCTGCCAAAGCGGAGGGGAGTCTGCCGCTAAAGTCAATAAGCAGCTCTCCGTCTATCAGCACTGAAGAAAAACTGCGATGCTCCGCCCCTTGTTTTTTTGTCAACTGCCAATCTGCCGCACCTGTACCTAAAAACAGTATTCTCAAAATTTATCACCACCTTTGATAACAGTATAGCACATTTTTACCCATTTGTAAATCAACAAATAATCTAACGACTTATTGGTACCCAGTATATACTTTAGCATAAAAAAGGTAGATACGCGGTGGTTTTCCACGTGTCTACCTTCATAACTATTACACTATGCGGGCGGTTTGTTATTTAATTGCCACAACTGCAATTTTTAGAACCGCAACTTTTACTGTGTGGACAGCCTATGCATTTCTGCCCGCTTTTTTTTGATTTGATAATATAGGCTACTGCACCGCCGATTATTGCAACAACGATTACCGAAACAACAATATCAATCATAATATTTTCTCCTTATCGTAATTATTTTACTGCGACAGAAGTCCTTTTTGCGCTAACTGCATATTGCTGTTTTGCTTTAGCGTTAGAGCGTACCCCTAAAAATGTAACCACTATAATAATGCATATTACTGCGGCGAGACCTGCCACAAAGCCATCACCAACTGCAGAGGTGGTAATAACCGTACCTATTTGATATACCAAGAAAGAAATCACATATGCTACAGAAAATTGCAAACCGATACCTGCAAAAAGCCACTTCTTGCTTTTAATTTCAGAGTTCATTGCACCGATAGCCGCAAAGCAGGGAGGTGTAAAGAGGTTAAACATAAGGTAAGCAAGACCTGCCGCCGCTGTTATGCCAAGGACAGCCTCGCCGTTACCGGTTTGAAGCAGCTCGAAATCTTCGTTAACCGCCAAAGCCGCAAACACCGCACCCAGGGTGCCCACAACCTCTTCTTTAGCTATAAAGCCCGTAATTGCCGCTGCAGCCAACTGCCACATACCGAAGCCGAGGGGAACGAGTATGAATGCAACGGGGGCTGCAATATCGTGGAGTATAGAGTCTACCGCGTCTACCTGATTGAGCGACCAAGAATAGTTAAGCATTACCGTAACAAGGGCGTTGCACACAAGAATAATTGTGCCCGCTTTAACTATGTAAGCCCAACCGCGAGAGCACATGGATTTAAACGCACGGAGGAATGAAGGGAACTTATACTCGGGAAGCTCGATGATAAAGAAGGACTTTCTGTACTTATAGCCGGATATCCATTTGATAAGCAAAGCACCGAAGAATACCAATACGAGGCCGAGGAAATACATCAAGGGAGATACCCAAGCGGAACCTGGGAAGAACAGACCGGCCAAGAGGGCGATTACCGGAATCTTCGCGCCGCAAGGAATAAAAGGGGTAAGCATTGCGGTTGCCCTGCGTTCTCTTTCATCGCGGATGGTACGGCAAGCCATAATGCCGGGTATGGAACAGCCTGTGCCGATAACGAGAGGGATAACAGATTTACCGGAAAGACCTACTCTTTTGAAAATCGGGTCAAGGACAACGGAAACACGTGCCATATAACCGCAGTCTTCCAAAAGGGCGAGCAGGAAATACATTACCATTACCAAGGGCAAGAAGCCGATAACAGCGCCTACGCCACCGATAATACCGTCGATAACCAGAGTTTGCAAGAAAGGATTTGCGTTTTCCATAAGACCGCCGACCCATTCACCAAAAATCTCTATCAAGGTAACAAGACCGGGGATGGAAACAGAGCCGCTTTCGTTTTCATAGCCCTCTGCTATCCAAGGGCCAAGGCCTACCTGTGATACCCAGAACACCACCCACATAACAACGGCAAAAATGGGAATACCCAACCATTTGTTGGTTAATACCGCATCTATTTTATCTTGTGTGTTCTTTTGGTTGGTACGAATCTTGCGGGTTTCAACCTCTGCAACTATCTTATTTACAAAATCAAAACGCTTTCTGTCTGCCGCGGTTACTGCCGCCTTGTCGTTAAGGTCAACATCCCCCTGATTATAGGGTGCAACTTGGCCCTTACCGATTTGAGCAACCGCCGCCGCAACTACTTTATCCACGCCCTTGCCGTCGGTGGAAATAGTATCTACAACAGGGCAACCCAATTTTTCGGAAAGCGCCGCACTGTCTATTACTGTCTGTCTTTTTTTGTTTATATCCGCTTTATTAAGAGCAACCACCACGGGTATGCCCAGTTCTAAAAGCTGTGTGGTGAAAAACAAGCTGCGACTTAAATTTGTGGCGTCTACAATATTAACGATTGCATCGGGATTTGCGTTTTTTACATAGGAACTTGTTATGCTTTCCTCCGAGGTGAAGGGAGACATTGAATATGCACCCGGAAGGTCCACCGTTATAAGCTCTTCTGCACCGTTGTAAAAGCTTTTTTTAATGGGGTGTTCCTTTTTGTCTACGGTAACGCCCGCCCAATTGCCGACCTTTTCGTTCCTGCCCGTAAGGACATTATACATTGTGGTCTTACCGCTATTGGGGTTGCCCGCCAAAGCAATTCT
>JAZUQW010000229.1:0-2356 GCA_045605905.1 Eubacteriales bacterium | reverse complement strand
TGGGAGAAAGTCGGTGTTGTATGGCTAAAATTAAAACCATTGTATTTGCCAATCAAAAAGGCGGCGTGGGTAAAACCACCTCCGCCGTAAATATTGCCGCCTGTCTTGCCGCTATGGGCAATCGCGTAGTGCTGGTGGATAGCGACCCACAGGGGAACGCTACCAGCGGCTTGGGCATAAGCAAGCGCGGTACTTCAAATTCGGTTTACGACCTGTTTATACGCAGGGCGACCGCAAAAGAGACATTGCAAAAAACCCGCTATGATAATTTGTATGTTATCCCCTCGGGTATGAACCTTGTGGGTGCGGAGATAGAGCTGGTGGAAGAAGAAAGGCGGGAGTATCGCCTTAAGGATGCTCTTGCAGAAATTAAAGACGAATTTGATTATATTATTATAGATAGCCCACCATCCTTGGGGCTTATAACCATAAATGCTCTTACTGCGGCGGATGGGGTGGTTGTACCCTTGCTTTGTGAGTATTATTCTTTAGAGGGCTTAAGTCAGCTTACCCAAACCATAAAGCAAATACAAAAGCGCTATAACCCCAATCTCTCTTTGTTGGGTGTGCTTGTTAATATGTATGACGGCAGACTTAATCTTACCCTGCAGGTTATCAGCGAAATAAAAAAATACTTTGGCGAAAAGCTGTTTAAGGTGCCTGTTCCCCGCAACGTGCGCCTTAGCGAAGCGCCCAGCTATGGCGAGCCGATCTGTGTTTATGATAAACGCTCTAAAGGCGCGATAGCTTATGACGGTATAGCAGAGGAGCTTGCCGAAAGATGCGGAGGTGCCTATGGCGGTTAAGAGAAAAGGCTTGGGCAGGGGCTTGGATGCCCTTTTGTCCGACAATAATATAGAGGTAGGCGGCGAAAACTCGGGTGTTACCCTTGTTAGGGTAATGGATATAGAGCCCAACCCCAAGCAGGCGCGCCGTAAGTTCGAGCGTGAGCAGTTGGAGGAGCTGGCGGCGTCCATCTCCCGTCACGGCATATTACAGCCCATAGTGGTGCGCAGTAAGCCCAACGGCTTTTACGAGATAATAGCGGGCGAACGTCGTTGGCGTGCAAGTAAGCTTTTGGGCCTTACCGAGGTGCCTGTTATAGTAAAAGAGGTTTCAGAGGGGGATGCGGCAGAGCTTTCTTTGATTGAAAACCTGCAAAGAGAGAACCTTAACCCCGTTGAAGAAGCTAACGGATATAAGGCGCTTACAGAAACCTACGGTCTTACTCAAGAGGAGGCCGCAAGTCGCGTGGGCAAATCCCGTGCCGCGGTTGCCAACGTAATGCGTATATTAAAACTTCCCTCATCGGTGCTTGCGCTGGTGGAGGAGGGCAGCTTAAGCTACGGCCATGCCAGAAGCTTGCTTCCTTTGTGCGATAAGCTTGGTGAGGATGCGGTTTTGGCAAACGCACAGCGTATAGTAAAGGAACAGCTTTCGGTTAGAGAGGCCGAAAAGCTTGTAAAGTCCATCTTGGATGCACCCGCTCCAAAGGAGAAGGATAGGGTTACGGAAAGCTACTATAAGCAGTTAGAGCGTAAGATATCCGAAACCATGGGCAGGCGTGTTTTCATCAGTCGCGACGGCAAGGGCGGCGGCAAGCTGGCACTGTCCTACGGCGGCACCGAGGATCTTGAGGCATTACTTAAGAAGCTTTGCGGTAAAAACTTTTTTGAAGAGACAGAATAAATTTAAGGAGAATTTAAAATATGCTTGATATTAAGTTTTTAAGAGAAAACCCCGATATAGTTAAACAAAACATAAAAAACAAATTCCAAGACAGCAAGCTTCCCTTGGTTGACGAGGTTATAGAGCTTGACAAGCGCCTTCGTGCCATTAAGCAAGAGGTAGAGGCTTTGCGCGCAGAACGTAACAAGGCAAGCAAACAGATAGGCGCGCTTATGGGTCAGGGCAAGAAGGACGAGGCAGAAGCGCTTAAGGCGGAGATTGCGGCTAAAGGCGCACGCACGGCCGAGCTTGACGTTGAAGAGAAGGAAACCGAGGAGAAGGTTAGGGATATTATGATGCGCATCCCCAACATTATAGACCCCTCTGTTCCCATCGGTAAAGACGACAGCGAAAATGTAGAAGTTCAGCGTTATGGTGATCCGGTAGTGCCCGATTTCGATATTCCTTACCACGCAGAGATTATGGAACGCTTTAACGGTCTTGACCTTGACAGTGCAAGACGCGTTGCAGGCAACGGTTTTTATTATCTTATGGGCGACATTGCAAGACTGCATTCTGCAGTTATCAGCTACGCCCGTGACTTTATGATCGATCGCGGCTTTACCTATTGCATCCCCCCTTACATGATAAGAAGCAATGTTGTTTCCGGCGTTATGAGCTTTGCGGA
>JAZUQW010000228.1:0-5407 GCA_045605905.1 Eubacteriales bacterium | reverse complement strand
GGCTACGATCCGACTTCACATCAAGCTATATGCAGGACCGTAGCATGCATATAAATATATCCATGGTAAACACACAGAAAGCACACATTTAAAAATGTTTTCTTTGCAAAACAAGGGTGAGCGACTATTGCTGCTTGGCATTATCATCGTTCCTTATTTTTTTTCGCATAATTTTTCCGCTTGTAGTTTTTGGTAACTCACTTACAAATTCTACAATTCTTGGATACTTATAGGGCGCTGTAACATGTTTAACGTGATTTTGTATCTCCTTTTTAAGCTCGTCGGATGCTACAAAACCGCGAGTTAAAACTATTGTTGCTTTAACTACTTGTCCGCGCACAGGGTCGGGTGCTGCCGTAACAGCACATTCGAGTACTGACGGATGCGTCATAATAGCACTTTCAACTTCAAAAGGACCTATTCTGTAACCGGAGCACTTGATAACATCATCAGAGCGGCCCTCGAACCAATAATAGCCATCAGCATCTCTCCAAGCCATATCACCTGTGTCATAGCAGTTGTTATAGAACGCTTTTGCATTAGCAGCGGGATCGTCAACATAGCACTTAAGCAAGCCATAGGGATAATGCTTATCCAAATTCTTTATCACAACAGAACCAACAATGCCGTCTTCACAACTGTTTCCGTTTTCATCTACTATGTCTATGTCATAATCGGGAGACGGTTTGCCCATAGAACCTGGCTTGATATCAAAACCTTCAAAGTTTGCAAGTAATACCGGCGTTTCAGATTGTCCAAAACCTTCGGTAAGTGTAAGCCCTGTCAGCCTTTTGAATTGATTAAACACTTCGGGATTTAACGGCTCACCCGCAACGCAACAATGTTTTATTGAAGAAAAATCATATTTAGTTAAGTCTTCTTTTATAAAGAATCTAAATATTGTAGCCGGTGCGCAAAAAGTATCAATACGTAGTTCGGATATCAGCTCCAAGGTGTTCTTTGCGTTGAATTTTTCGTTGTCATAGGCAACAATAACTGCGCCGCAAATCCATTGACCGTATATTTTTCCCCACGCAAATTTCGCCCAACCGCTATCAGACATTGTCAAATGAAGTCCGCCGTTAATTACTCTTTGCCAATATTTAGCTGTAAGTATATGTCCGATAGGGTAGGTGTATGTATGTAATATCATTTTTGGCATGCCGGTTGTGCCTGACGAGAAATACATAAGCATTGGGTCATCGTTGCTGTTCATAATACGCTCAAGCTTATCTGACATTTTTGTGTATTCGTTGCGAAAATCCAAAGCGCCGTCACAAATATTTTCACCAACTAAAGCTAAATGTTCAACGGTGCTGCAAGATGTGAGGGCTTCTTTTACGTACGCAACAAGTTCCGAGTCGTCAACGCATACAATAACCTTTACAGAAGCACTGTTACAACGATAAACAATATCTTTAGGTGTAAGCTGATATGTTGCAGGAATACATACTGCACCAATTTTGTGTAAAGCCAAAAAACATATCCATGTTTCAGGGCGCTGTTTGAGCATAAGCATAACCTTATCGCCCTTGTTAACGCCTAAAGATAAAAAGTAATTTGCTGCTTTATTGCTTAATAATTTTAGGTCATTAAAAGTATAACGCTTGCGATTACCAAAATCATCACACCATATAAGCGCAGGTTTGGATTCATCCTGTTCAGCCCACGCATCCACAACGTCATAAGCAAAATTAAAATTATCCGGCGCCTTCACTTTATAATCTCTTTTAATTTCCTCATAACTATTGTAATCAATTCGGTCAAGAAATTTTTCTAACATATTAACACCTCGTGTTCCATGTAAAAGTACCTGAATTTTTTCACAATAATTTATTATATATAATTTTGTTATTAAAGTCAATAGTTTTAAACATTTTGACTGGCGCGTTATGCAATAAATTGTCATTTTATGCTTGATTGGAAAAGTATATTGTGATAATATTATATCGTGCTGATGATATTGCAATATACTGTAAATATGAACTCTCGGTAACGGCTTTAAAGCGTCAAGCAATTAATATTTTAAGGAGGTACTGTATGAACCTTGTTTTATTAACCGCTATAGGTGTCGGGGGTGCCACAATTATCGGTGCTATTCTTGGATTGCTAACTAAAAAAACAACCCACACCTTCAATGATATAGTCTTAAGCTTTGCGGCCGGTGTTATGCTTGCTGCAGCTGTTTTAGGTTTAATCGAGCCATCTTTGGGATATGGTGGAGATTTTTCTATTTTTGTTACTGTAACCGGTATTTTTTGCGGAGCATTGTGTTTAACTTTGCTTGATAGACTTGTACCACATCTGCACAAATTGACCGGTGTAGATTCAGAGAACCATCCTGAAAGCTCCGATAAATTGAGTAAAGTGCTACTCTTTGTTATTGCTATAGCTATACACAATTTCCCAGAAGGTGTAGCTGCGGGGGTGGGATTTGGAACGGGCGACACTACCGGCGCCATTACTGTAGCAGGGGGAATTGCACTTCAAAACGTCCCTGAAGGGATGGTAATTATCGCCCCAATGCTTGCGAGTGGAATAAGTAGAAAACGCACTTTTATTATTGCTTTTGCAACTGGTGCCATAGAAGTTATAGGAACTTTGTTTGGATATTTCGCCGTAAGTCTGTCTGAGGCAATTCTTCCTTTTGCGTTGTCATTTGCAGGCGGAACCATGCTCTATGTTATAAGCGATGAAATGATTCCTGAAACACATTCTCATGGATGCGAACGAGGTGCTACTTACTCTTTGCTTGTTGGGTTTTGCCTTATGCTGATTTTGGACTGGTTAATGGGATAATATTTAAATTTTTTCAAAAAGCTATTGCATTTGCTATAAAATAGTGATATAATCATTAGGCTTGGGTAGCAGGGCTGCCCAACAATACACACGGCGTTCTGCGGTTAAGGTCTATCATAAATGTTTGATAGTTGTACCGTAAATTCAAAAACGTCGGTGGAAAAACCTTGGAGGACATTATGTCAGTAATCTCTATGAAACAACTTTTAGAAGCGGGTGTTCATTTTGGACATCAGACAAGAAGATGGAACCCTAAAATGGCTGAGTACATCTTCACAGAAAGAAACGGCATATACATTATCGACCTTCAAAAGACCGTGAAGAAGGTTGAAGAAGCTTATATGTTCGTACGCGACATCGCTCTTAACGGCGGCGACGTTCTTTTTGTAGGTACAAAGAAGCAGGCACAAGATGCAATTAAAGATGAAGCACTCAGAGCTGAAATGTACTACGTAAATGTTCGTTGGTTGGGTGGTATGCTTACCAACTTCAAAACCATCAAGAAGAGTATAGCAAGACTTCACAATCTTGAAAAGATGGCAGCTGACGGCACTTTTGATCTTCTTCCTAAAAAGGAAGTAGCTTCTCTGCAAAAGGAAATTTCCGACCTTGAACGCAACTTGGGCGGCATAAAGAACATGAAAGGTCTTCCTGCAGCTATCTTTATAGTTGACCCTAAAAAGGAAAAGAACGCAGTTGCAGAAGCAAGAAAACTTGGTATCCCTGTAATCGCAATTGTTGATACCAACTGCGACCCTGACGAAGTTGATTATGTAATACCAGGTAATGATGACGCAATCCGCGCTATTAAGCTCATTGCTTCTGTTATGACCGATGCTATAATCGAAGGTAAACAGGGTGAACAGTTTACAGATTCCAGCGAAGAAGCTGAAGTTTCTGAAGACAACGAATAATTTTAAACCTATAGTTATACAGAGACAAGAAAGGAATTTTAGATATGGCAATTACCGCACAACAGGTTAATGAACTTCGTAAAAAGACCGGCATAGGTATGATGGAATGCAAAAAAGCGCTTGTTGAAGCAAACGGCGATGCTGACGAAGCAATAAAGATCCTTCGTGAAAAGGGCTTGGCTGTTGCTGCAAAGAAGGCAGACAGAGTTGCTGCTGAAGGCGTTGTTGATATAATGAAGAGCGCTGACGGTCTTACAACCGCAATCCTTGAAGTTAACTCTGAAACAGACTTTGTTGCTAAAAATGCTTCTTTCAAAGAATTTGTAAGAGATATATTGGCAACAATCGTTAACAATAAACCCGCAAACCTTGAAGAGCTTCTTGAAATGAAGCTTGAAGGTAGCGAACTCACCGTTGAACAAGCACGTAAGGATAAAGTATTTGCAATTGGTGAAAACATCACTATTCGTCGTTTCGTTATTATCGAAGGTGTTACCGGTAGTTATATTCACAACGCCGGCGCCCTTGCAGTTGTTGCTAAATTCGAAACAGATGTAGAACAGTCTGATGCATTTGCAGAATTTGCAAAGAACGTATGTATGCAAATAGCAGCTATGAATGCTACTTATGTTTGCAAATGCTGTGTTCCTGCTGACGTTATCGAAAAAGAAAAAGAGATACTTCTTGCACAAATTTCTAACGACGAAGCAATGGCTAACAAGCCCGACGCAGTTAAAGCTAAAATGGTTGAAGGTAGAATTAATAAGTTCTATCAAACCGCATGCCTTGTAGAACAAGCATACGTTAAGGATGACTCTATTACCATCGCAAAATACATTGAAGACACAGAAAAAGCGCTTGGTGGTAAGATCAAGGTTGCTTCTTTTGTTAAGCTTGAACGCGGTGAAGGTATCGAAAAGAGAGAAGACGACTTCGCAGCAGAAATCGAAAAGCTTGTTAAAGGTTAATTGATAATATATGTAGCCCCTCGCTATGTTGCGAGGGGCTATATTTTTGCCTTTTTAAGATTAGAATTATAATGTTGACAATTCGCTTAAGTCTTGCTATAATAAATTGATATTAAGACTGAATTTCATTTTGGTGGGTTGTGTATGAATAATCAAAAAAGCAGATATAGAACTAAACAAGAAGCAGTAATAATTGGTTTTTTTAAGGATAATAGCACAAAACATTTTACAGCAGATGAGGTGTGCACCGCGTTGGCTTCGGAGGGAGTTTCGCGTGCAACTGTCTATCGTCGAATAGAGCGCCTGGTTGAAGATGGAGAGTTGTTAAAGTTCAATTTTGGCACTGGTACCGGTGCTTGTTATCAATTTTGCAGCAAAGAGCACGAGTGTACAACTTTCCATTTTATTTGTACAAAATGCAAGTCTTTACATCACCTGGATTGTTCGGTGATTTCGGAAATTCAACAGCACTTGATCAGTAATCATAATCTGTTGATAGACGAGAGTCGCACTGTGTTTTATGGTTTGTGCGAGAGGTGTTTGTGATGGCGAAAAAGTTATTATTAATTACTTTATCTTTGTTTTTAGTATTGAGCTTGTTTTCTTGCAATGACGAAAAAGAAGGAAGCGAAGGTATAACGGTTGTCACAACACTGTTTCCTCAATATGATTTTGCAAGAGCGGTTCTGGGTGACAAAGGAAACGTTAAACTTTTACTAACGCCCG
>JAZUQW010000227.1:0-3121 GCA_045605905.1 Eubacteriales bacterium | reverse complement strand
AAACCAAGCCGCCCTTGCGGCAGAAATCGCAAAAATTGCAGAACAGGCTCTTGAGGACAAAAAGGGTATGGACGTAACCGTGCTTTCCGTGGCAAGTCAGACCGTACTGGCAGACTATTTCGTTATAGCAACGGGCTCGGTAAACACCCACGTAAAGGCACTGGCAGAGGAAGTTGAGTTTAAGCTTAAGCAGGCTGGTCACGAGTGCGGCCATATAGAGGGTCACGGTGATTGGAAGCTATTGGACTATCATTCTGTTATTATCCACGTGTTTACCAAAGAGGCAAGGGATTTTTACAAGCTTGAAAAACTTTGGAACGACGCGGAGCTGCTTAGCGAAGAAGAAACTGTTTAATATATAAAATAGGCTTTGAAAGGACAAGGAAGACGATGAAATATTCCCACAAGGAAACGGAAAAGAAATGGCAAGCCAGATGGGAAGAAGCCAAGGCTTTTGCCGCAACAAACGATAAAACCAAGCCCAAGTACTACGCCTTGGTAGAGTTCCCCTACCCCTCCGGCGCAGGTTTGCACGTTGGTCACCCCAGGCCCTATACCGCCTTGGATATAGTATCCAGAAAGCGCCGTATGGAAGGCTACAACGTATTGTTCCCAATGGGTTGGGATGCCTTTGGTCTGCCCACCGAAAACTACGCAATAAAAAACAAAATGCACCCCCGCACGGTAACCGAAAACAACGTAAAGCGTTTTAAAGGTCAGTTGCAGGCGTTGGGGCTTGCTTTTGATTGGGACAGAGAGATAAACACCACCGACGAAAAGTATTATAAATGGACCCAATGGATATTCTTACAGCTGTTTAAAAAAGGCTTGGCATACAAAAAGGAGATGACAGTTAACTGGTGTACCTCCTGTAAGGTAGTGCTTGCCAACGAAGAGGTTGTAAGCGGCTGTTGCGAGCGTTGCGGCAGCGAGGTTGTGCGCAAGGCAAAGAGCCAATGGATGCTTAAGATTACAGAATACGCAGACCGCCTTATAGACGATTTGGAAACCGTTGATTATATCGAACGCGTTAAGCTTGCCGAAAAGAATTGGATAGGTCGCTCCTACGGTGCGGAAGTTAATTTTGACACCAGCAAGGGCGACAAGCTTAAGGTGTTTACCACCAGACCCGATACTCTTTACGGTGCAACCTATATGGTTATCGCGCCCGAGCATCCTTATGTGGAAAAGTGGAAGGACAGCCTTAACAACTATGATGATATAATCGCTTACAGAGAATCTGCCGCCAAAAAGAGCGATTTTGAGCGTACCGAAATGGCAAAGGATAAAACAGGCGTACGTCTTGACGGTGTAACCGCAATTAATCCCCTTACGGGTAAAGAAATACCCATTTTTGTATCTGACTATGTGCTTATAACCTACGGCACAGGCGCAATTATGGCGGTGCCCGCCCACGACGACCGCGACTGGGAGTTTGCAAAGGTTTTCGGTCTGCCCATTATTGAGGTTGTGGCAGGCGGCAACGTAGAAGAAGCGGCGTTTACCGATGTGGAGACCGGCGTTATGGTCAACAGCGGCATACTTAACGGTCTTGAGGTTAAGGATGCCAAGGTGAAGATCATAGAATATCTTACCGAAAAAGGCATTGGCGAAAAGAAAGTTAACTACAAGCTGCGCGACTGGGTGTTCAGCCGTCAGCGTTATTGGGGCGAGCCTATTCCCCTTGTATATTGCGAGCATTGCGGTTGGCAGCCCATTGACGAAAAAGAGCTGCCCCTTACCCTGCCGGAGGTTGAGTCCTATGAGCCTACCGATAATGGTGAATCGCCTTTGGCAAACATGACCGATTGGGTAAACACCACCTGCCCCAAGTGTGGTGCCCCTGCCAAGCGTGAGACAGATACTATGCCCCAATGGGCAGGCTCATCCTGGTACTTCTTGAGATACTGCGACCCCAACAACGAAGAAGAGTTTGCATCTAAAGAAGCACTTGAATATTGGATGCCTGTTGACTGGTACAACGGCGGTATGGAGCACGCTACGTTGCATCTGCTTTACTCTCGTTTCTGGGCAAAGGCACTTTACGACCTTGGCTATATCTCCTGCCCGGAGCCTTATCTTAAGCGTACATCCCATGGTATGATATTGGGCGAGGACGGCGAGAAGATGTCCAAGTCCCGCGGGAACGTTGTTAACCCCGACGATGTTGTTAACGAATTTGGCGCGGACACAATGCGCCTTTACGAAATGTTTATAGGCGACTTTGAAAAGAGCGCGCCCTGGTCCACCAACAGCGTAAAGGGTTGCCGCAGATTCCTTGACCGCTTTGCCGCACTTACCGACAAGCTGATAGATAAATCCGGCGACAGCGTGGAAAGAGCCTTGCACAAGACCATAAAGAAGGTTACCTCTGATATTGAGGCGATGAAGTTTAACACCGCCATAGCCGCAATGATGACCCTGCTTAACGATATTAACGATGCGGGCGGCGCAGATAAAGAGACTCTTAAGACCTTTGCCTTATTGCTTTGCCCCTTCGCGCCCCATATAGCTGAAGAGATGTGGGAGACCTTGGGCGGCAAGGGCTTGGCGTCCTTGGCAGAATGGCCCAAGTATGACGAAAGCAAGGTTAAAGATGAAAGCGTAACCGTGGCAGTATCTGTTCTCGGCAAGTTCCAGGGCACCGTAACAGTACCCGTAGGCGCGGACGAAGCCACCGTTTATGCAGAAGCTTTAAAGCTTGACAAAGTAGCTTCTCGCATTGAGGGTAAAGAGGTATTTAAAAAGATATATATTCAGGATAAGATGCTTAACATACTTTGCAAATAGAAAAGCCCCATTGCTCACTTCGTTCGCAACGGAGACCCCGATATACACCCCCATCGCTCACGTTCGTTCGCGACGTTAATACCGATTATAATAAACCCAAGAAATAACGGCAGGACTTTATAAGTCCTGCCGTCAGACTGCTGACAAAGGCACAGAACACGAAAAGAGCAAAAACATCATTACTCATAATGAGGAAAATCGGGGAAACATCCCCGATTTTCCTATAATTTATCGTATTTTTCGTTCAAAACGAACCTCGGCTCACAGTACCAAGTACAGCTCTCGCCTCGGTTCGTCTTGTCTGCACTCTTTCTCAACAGTCTGCCAGGTT
>JAZUQW010000226.1:0-9895 GCA_045605905.1 Eubacteriales bacterium | reverse complement strand
CAGCACATCCAAAATATAAGCCTCTTTGTTGTAAACCCCGTAATTGATACTGCAAAGGTAATCTTCGCCTGTATCTGCAGTATCTGTATAGTTTTTATACTCTGTGAACAGCGGATTGCCGCTATCGTCGGCAGGAAGCTTGCTGTAGGTCTTAAAGCTGCTGTACAAGCGTCCCTTCAAATCAATAGGCTCTTGCTGATAGTTGGCGGACGCTATATCATCGCCCATAGCTTTTATCTTGGTCTTGTATGACTGCAGGGATAAAATTTGCGGGCAAAGCATTGTGCCATCATCCTGCAATGCCTTGTACAGCACATGACGCACCTTTATGCCGTTTTCTCTGTAAAAATCCAAGACCCGCCCGGCAAGGTCCATACTATGCCAGCGGGTCATTATAATTATAATTTTGCCTCCCTCTTCAAGACGGGAGAGCATAGTGTTTGTAAACCAGTCCCAGTGCTTTTGCAGAACATCTGCATTGTTTGCTTCCTGCGCTGACTTTATAAGGTCGTCGATGAGAAGAAGGGTGGCGCCAAAGCCGGTGGCTGTACCCGTGGGAGAAGTAGCAAGGAAATTATTATATCCGCCCTCAAGGCTCCACAGGTTCATTGCACCGTCGCCGCTTTTGATTTTAACGCCGGGAAAAATATCGCTGTATATTATTTTGTCGGCATCGGCTTTCTTTTCGGCTATGGTGTTACGGACATTCTTAGCAAAGTTGGTGGAAAGCGTTTCGTTATATGAGCCGGTCATTACCTTCTCGTGCCGGTTATTGCCGAAGACCCATTCAACAAAGTTGCCCGCAGTTCGGCTTTTGCCGTGTCGGGGCGGTTCGTTAATTATAAGTATCTGCTCATCGCTTTCGTAAAAGTCTTGCAGCTCACGGCACAAGTCAATTAAGAATTTCCTGTCTTTGGTATAAAATTTCGGCGCTTTAAGATGGCAATACCACCACAAATCCCGCCTGGCAAGCTCTATTTGCGCACCGCGTAAAATCGCTTTGTAATCAACCGACATTGTTCTCCGCTATCTGTACAAGCGTAGTCAGCTCATCGGTTGACAAGCCTTCAAAAGGATTTGCGCTAACCTCCCCCGAAAGCTCTACATTTTGCTTTTCACGCCACAGATCTGGGCGGCGGTTCTTGAGCCAAAATATTTGCGCTGTTGTATCAGGCGGAATTTCTTTTGTTGTTCGCTTTACAACCGTAAGCTCTGTTTTTCCGGTATCCGGATTTTTTACAAGCTCTTCTACCGTTTCTGTGCAGGTGCAGCCTAAGGCTTTTTTAAACAGCGCATTTTCAACTTTTACATCCGCTATCTCTTTCCCGTTTTTTAAGGCGTCCGAAATGTCCGGATATTTATTTTTCCAATCTGCAAGGGTGCTTCTCGATATTCCCATCTTTTTTACGGCAATATCTTCATCGTTCAGCCCCTCCCTTGCCCAAGCTTCAAGCAACAGCAAATTGTCTGCCTCAAGCCATTTTGCGTATTTTCCTTTTGCCACAGGCTACCTCCTTTCACAAAATGCAAAAAAGCCGCCGCAGGGTGCAAAAACGCACTCCGCAACAGCTTTAATTACAAACAAATAGAACCGCCGATGAACCAATATTAGCATCATCAGCGGCGAAATCACAAATATATTATATGTCAGTTCACACGAACAAAACGAACAAAATCACAAGCAACACTAAATTGTGGACTGTGAAATCAACTAAAAATTTTTTCCTTTTTTCGTACATTTAGTACATTGACCGAGTGCAATTAAATGCAGTAAAATATGTATAACTACAAATTGGAAAAGGAGCGCTTGCCATGAAGAAACACAACCCCATCTACGCAAAATCCCGAAAAGCCGCCAAAGGCAACAAAGACCACAACAGGAAAAGGAAAAGGGTCATCGCATTTATTAAGGATGTCATAATCATCCTCTCCCTCGTTTCTACGATTCTATCAATCGTATCGCTAGTACGAAATTTGTGCGAATCAAATCCAAAACCAAAGGAAGACGCGAATCGTCCTTTTCCTCCCTCCTCCTCACTCCATCCAAAGAAGTTTAAGCCTTCAAGAAGCCAAGAGTCACCTTGGCTTCTTTCCTTTGAAAAGAGCTTTTCAATAACTACAATAAGCAGTTGAACTACTTATTGCCTGCCCATTGTAGCATAAAATAATAACGTTGTCAAGATTTTTGTTTTGGTAGTAATTACCTCGTTTTCTCTCGTGTTTCCTCTTAAAATGACATTTAACAAGCAAAAATTATTTTCTTAAATACCTAAAAACAGCCATTCTCGCACTATCAGCTGTGTTGTTTCCGCCTATTATGTTGGCTACTTTTTGCCATGATAATCCTTCAACGAATCTAAGAGAAAATAGACGGCGTGTGTGGCTATCTGGTATAGAAGATATAAAGTTTTCGCATGTATGAACGGCATCCATGCATCTTTGCATTTTGTCCTCAATGATACTTTCAAGCTCTTGAATGGCCAATGCGTAACGTTCCGTGTTGCTTCCTCTCCCGTCCCCGCAACCCGGTAACCCTGTCAAGTTTGCACTTCTTGCATTATATGCCTTTGCCTTTAGTTGCTTAAGTTTTTCTCTGTCTTCATCTATTTCTTTTTTAAGGTGATAAAGTTGCGAAAGTTCTTTGTGGGTCATATCTGTCACCTACTTGTATACACTAAAACGGTAAATCGTCGTCCGGGGCTAATTCCTCGTAATTGTCTGATGTATTGCCGGCAGAGAATTGATTTGCCTGCGGCGGTTTGCTCATGAACACTACCTGTTCGGCGTGCAGTTCTACCTCTCTATGCTTACCGCCTTTTGTGTCCGTCCATGTACGAGTGCGAAGGCAACCTATCACCGTTATCTTTTGCCCCTTGGAAAGATGCCGGGCGGACAGCTCGGCGATGCCGTCCCAGGTTACCACTTCAAACCAGTCTGCCTCTGCAGACTCAGCACCTTTGGCTTTCGGACGCGTAACCGCTATGCGGAAGTTACAAACAGCTTTCCCGGTTGTCGTTTGTTTCAGTTCGGGATCTGCCCCCAGTCGACCCGTCAATACGCACTTGTTTATATCTGCCATTGCCCTCTCCCTTCTATTTGCAGAGCTTGCACTGCATGTTTTCGGTATCGGGCAAAGCAAAACGGGCAAGGTTTACTATATGCTCAAGCTCTTGCACAAACTCTTCGCCGATAATTCGTAAGGGCATTATTACCCCTGCAAGAGAGTGCCCCGTTTTTACCGCTATGTAAACGCCTGTCTTACTGCTTATGCGTTCATACAGCTCAAAGCCTTCGGGCTCGCCTTGGAACGGTTTAAGGTATTTACCGTCGAGGCATACAAGCCCGACGTCGGTTTCTATCAATTCCACGGTGCGGCCGCCTATAACAAAGGACAGCCTAAACCGCTTGACAAGCCTTTCGTGGTCTGAAAAGTCTTTAAGGTCTATGTGGGCGGGCGGATCCTGTTCGCCAAAGAAAAACTTATTGCGTTTATCTTCGGGCACATCGAAGATAGTAAATATATGTTCCCGTGTCAGCTTGGGCAGGTTGTAAACAGGATAGAACGCCATACCGTCACCAAGCCATTGACAGCCCCTCTCCGTAAACAGCTCTATATGCTTTGCCGCTTTCAGCAAAGACTCAACTTGTTTTATTTTCATTTGTTACCTCCGTCATTTTTGCGCCGCAACAAGGACAATAGTTCCAATACGCCGTTCCTAATGTGTTCCACTCTACAAAAGTACCACAATGCGAACAAGCTTTATATTCCCCCTCATATTTCCACTCCCCGCGCCTCACTTCCGTAACGTCAAGCGGAATATAATTACCGCAGTTTTCAAAGCCAAATTTGTTATGGTCGCATATTTTGTTTGCCTTGCAAGTGTTACAAGTTTTATCAGCCATTGTGCCACCACTTTTCTATTCGTTGTAGTTTATTTTCAAGCCAATCAAGAAATTTTATAAACGGCTTTGAGAGTTCGGCTTTTAACTCTACTTTTGCCTTTTCAAAATCTGCAATCCTTTTATATTCTTTCGCAATAGGGCAATCAGCAGGGATTTTATCGCAATAGCCTTTTATATCACATTCATTGCAATACTTCTCTATGTTCTCCACTTAATCACCGCCTTAATAAAAACCGCCAAACTTGAAAAGAGTTGTCAGCATTTGAGCAGTTTCGCCCATTCGCTTATCCTTTTCGCAGGCTTCTTTTATATGCTTTTCGGAAAGTTCCGTGTATTCAAGCAATCTATCAACCCATTGTTTTAATTGCTCGTTTTCGGTTTGCAATGTGTTGCACATTTCCTTATATTGTAATGTTTCTTTTCGGCTTTTGTTCAATTCAAAAGACAAACATTTGATTTTGCGTTCGTACTCTTGCTTTTTGCCCTCAAAATGCTTTTCAGCCGCCGTAAACTTTTTACCTTTCACTTCTCCCCACCTCTTTCTTTTGGTGTGCGTGTGTTCCACAATTCATAGAACGGCAAATTCAATCTTCTTTTTCGTGGCATTGTATGTGTTACTCTAATATCGCCACTCATAAAATCATGTGTGATTTCTTCTTCCTTTTCTTCATAACTAAATTGCATCGTGCAACCTTCACAAGTTCCTCGATAGATATTATAAAAGGCATCTTTTTCAAATAAAACTTGTGTTCCACAAAACGGACAAGGACTCAATTCAACCATCACCCCTCACCGCCTTTCTCTGCATCCACCATTTTCCAAACTTTATGCAAGGCATAAGCAAGAGGGTTGCGGATATATTCAAGCTTCTTCGCCTTCTCATATTCGGTTTCAACAAGCTTTATTACCTTAAGCTCTTCTGTTGTTCCGATTTGGGGTTGTTGCGTTGTTTGTAATAACCTCTCAATCTCTGCCCTTTGGCGGTTGATTAGGTCAAGGATATCTTTTCCGCTTTCGGCATAGCAATTCGGTGTGTTAGCATAAGGGCAAATTGTACAGGAACCATCGCCACCCTCGATACAAAGCTCTAAAGCCTTTATAATCTCGTTATCCGTCATGCTATCCCCTCCACATAACACCAACTTTGCGGCGGTCTTGTTATTGGAATATTATAGTTCAAAAACTCGCAATCGTAATCCAGCTCATTTGCGTTGATGTGCTGATATTTAAGGTGTTCACACCCTTCGCACTTATCCGCTTCACATTTTCTGTAAAATTCTCTAAGCTCCTTCGGCTTGTCGTAGATTACAAGGTCGGATATATGCCACCCAAAAACTTCTTTGCCGTTTGAATATTTCAGAATGTCCTCTCGTGAAACACAAGACATTTGTTCCGCCATATCAGCGTTTGCCATTTCACAATGGCTTAAAATGTAATCACACACAAATTCGCCTATGACTTTGCCGTTCAAAATGTGTTGAAATCCTGTTTTATCTGCTTTCCACCATATTCTTGACGGAACACGGTCGGTATTATCCTTCGGGCAATAGATGTAAGCTTTGAAAGGTATATTACAAACAGGCTTTGACTTTCGCAAGTCTAAACGCTTTTTGTAAAGCGGTCTACCATTGTCCCACCCTAAAAATTTGAAAATAAGTTTGCACCATTTAGGCTGTATGCTAATCAAAACTGATTTGCTCATTAGATTTTCTCCTTTAACACTAATTCAAACATTGTGCGCTGTGCTCATTTTTTGAATATCGGGTGGGTACCCTCCATCAGCATTCGCTCATCGTCGCTCATCTCGTAGCCACAGGATATAAGCCACGCATAAAGCTGGGAAAGTCGTTTGTTTTCTTTATGCTGCGGATACTCGCTTTTCCACTTTGTGTAGAAGCACTCGGTATTCGTATCCCCAAAGGCAACGTAAATAATCAAAGGCAAAGTGTGCTTTGGGTTCATACGATAGGCCGTCAACGCTTTCTCGAACAAAATGTTGCAGTCATAAACGGTCTCAATTCCTTCGACGCCTATATTATTCACGTATATCTCGCGCTTGTTTAAATTGCTGTTATAAAAGTTCTGCTCTGCCAATAAAGCTACAACAGCGCCCTCTCTGATCGCACCCTCGTTCGCCTTTGTCAGCTTTAATTCCTTTACGAACTTGTAACGAAGCTCGTACGCCTCGGCTGTGAGAGCCTCAAGAGTAGCATGTGCCTCCTTGATGCGCTTCTCCTTTTCAATTTCTTCTTTGGACCGTTTACCCGGCGACGCCTTTGGTGCAAGTATGTATACCTTCAGCTCGCCCCAGCTTTCATCAAGATAATAAAAGAGTTTTTGTCCCTGGTCTTTTTTGGAGATTTTTAGTGTATCCCCATCCTTGAAGTCTTCAAGCTTCACTTCAAGAATTTTTGTGTATTTTCCATCGTAGGTCTCGTGGCGCTCAATTTTCTTTCCCTTCAAAGCTTTTATTGCATTCTTTACAAAAGGCATTGCACGGGCTATCTTCTGCTGTTTTAGCGCCCGTGTAAATGATTGCTCAAAATTATTCGTGCCAATATCACGCAAAAGCTCATTACGCTTGCCTATGTCCTCTATCTGTGCGATCTTGTCAAAGTCCCCGATAGAGAGCTGGCGCTGTGCCGATACTTGCCGCAAAGTATCCGCATCCAGCTCAGCCATTTTTAGTCTGCGTTTTACCGTGCTTCGAGAAAATCCCGTCTTTTCGGAAATACTTTCAACACTCTCGCCCAGGTTCATCATCATTTGAAAGCCCTGCGCTTGCTCATAGGCAGTAAGATCCACACGCTGCATATTTTCAAGCAGCATTGTCGCCACCTGCTCACGCTCTGACATTTCCACTACAACGCACGGCACCCGCTCAAGCCCTGCGACCTTAGCCGCCGCGCTTCTCCTGTGGCCGATAATAACAGTGTAACCGCCCTCTGAGCGAGGCACCACGGTCAAGTTCTGCATAATACCTTTAGACTTAATGCTTTCCGCAAGCTCGGTAAGTTCTCCAAGCTCCTTTCGTGGGTTATCGGGATGAGGATATAGCTCCTCCACTGATATGTATACAAGATTGCTGCTGTTCATTTTTCTGTCCTTTCTGATTTTATTGAAGAGTTGTTTTCATTGCTTGACACCTTAGCTGGACCGAAAATCCGTATTATACCGTTATCAAAGGGGACACGGTAGTTATTTATCTCGGCTTCGGTAACATACATGTGCCCGAAAATCTTTTTCATATCTTTCCAAATGCCCCAAGGAATACGGTAGAAACGGTCGGTACCGAAGCACAAAAGCACAAAGCACAGCGCACCTAATTTTTGATGTGCGTCTAAATCTTCCAGCTGTGTTTCCGTAAGACGGCTGTAGGCAACCTTTTCGGTGTCGGTTTGTTTGGCTTCAAAGCGCACCGAGCGGCCGTCCGACATTGTGCCGGTATAATCCGCCTGGGCTTGTTTTGTAAAACAGGCAAGAAACTGCCCTCTCCCGTTAGGCTTACTCAGCGGCCGCATAGGCTCGGGCGTTTTCTCCACCTTGGCAATACCTTTGGCTTCGTACCACCCTAAGGCAGTCTGTATAAGGTCTTCAAACACCGCACCTGCCTCACGGTTGCGGTATCCCATATATGCTGCATTAAGCTTTGTCATATTAAGCTCCGTCCTCCGTAATCCAGTCGGGCACATCCCATTGAGGCGGTAAGTCTTCCGTGCGGTACATTACTACCGACACATACCAATGCCCGTTATATTCGTTATATCTGCTGTAACAGCGTACAAAGCGGTAACCTTTGTACCGCTTTTCCCAGTACTCTCTATCATCAACACGCTGAGTTGCCATTTTGCACACGGAGCCTTTGCTTACCCTGCCTGTCTTCACTTTTTCCACAGGCTTTTCCAGGTTGCGGGAATAGCTGAACCGTGCCGCACCCACAGCTTCCTTGCACATATAGCTGGCGGCAGCGCCCGGACCAAACTTATCGGGCCTGTAGTTGTTGCAGTTGACGCGTATGCCCTTGGGCCACATATCTTCAAGCAAACGGGCGGAAAGCCCTCCTGTAATAAAAAGGTGAAAATGCCAATTGACACGCCCTTTGCGTACACCGGTCTTGTATATCTGCTTTTCAATTCGGTAAGCGTATTTAAAAGGCTGTCGTAGCTTTGCAAGCTTTGACTCGAACCCCTTTATTGCGTTATTGATAAATTTGCTGCCGGGGTTCTTTTCTGCCCTCTCCTTCAGCTCGCTTAAGCCTTCTTCCAGCTGTATTGCTTCTTTATCGCGTCTTGCCTTAACACGGCGCATATAATTCACTATGTCCCGCCGCGCCGCCTTTTCATCCTGTGGAGCAAGATGCGCCTCGTATGTAGGGTGCATAAAGTAATCCGTTGTGTCAAAGTTAGCATTTATAAGCCGTATCAGCTTCTTTAACGCCATTGTGTGATTATATTTCTCTTGTTCTTCCGTGGAGGGTTTTGTTTTGGGCGCACGGGATGGCATCTTTCTGCCGTCGTCAAACACGGGGTAAAAATCCGCCTCTAACAACGGGCCCGAAAAGGTGCGCTTTTCTCTTATCATTTACGCACCTCCCTCATACAGATACGGCATATCTACGGCGACTTCGTTTTCCGTTTGCGCTTCAAGCTCAAAAACGCTGTTGTATAACGCCGTGCGCAAGTACGGCGTTGTATTCTGTATTTTATGTCGTATTTTGCGAAAATTGCGTATTATAGCTCTTACATGGTCGTTGTCAACTTCTCTGTATACCTCCGTTACCCTAGAAGCGGGCATGAATTCACCATTAATTTTTATTGCTTTTTCGGGCGAGGTGCTCATAACATCTGCCATTATGTTAGCAAGGTTTTTCGCAAAGGCTTTATCCTGGGTCGGTATAGTTTCCAATTCAATTTGCGCACTCACGGCCGCACAGGCTTCCGAAAAAGACATGACTTGACTTTGACACGACCTTTCTGCGCGAGAATTATAATTATCCATACACGGTATCTCCTTTCAATTTTTGCGCCCCCCTGTATCGTTGATTTAATACTATACACTACAAGGCCGCAAATGAAGCGAAAATCCGCTTCACTACTTGACTTTTTGCCGCTACCGTGTTATAATTGGTTGTACGGTTAAGTGGCGGCAAAAAGTCGTCATCACCTCGGGTTGTTCGCTCCTTTCGAACAGCCCTTATTTTTTTGCATTTTCGCGGGGCTCTCCTATAATTTTGCGTTCCCTCCACTGCTCAAAACGAGGGAAGAACTTACAGATTATGTACTCTACTGCGGTCACCAACATCAACGGCGCCGCAAAAAAGCTGAAATATATTAACGCTACAGTCATTGCTTCCATCATTCCCTCCTGTTTAAGCAAGCTCATCCAGCAAGTCGTGCTTAGTCTTTACGGTTTTATACTTTTTTCTGTGTTCACGGGTATAGTTAGACGCTATGTTATACGACACACCCCTGTGTTCTGCCGCCTCTCTTACAGTCATTCCACAAGCGATATCGCCTATAAGCAACGCTTGCAGGCGCGCCCGTTTTTCGGCGTTGTTTTCTTTTTTTGATGTTCGCTTCTTCTTTTGAACCGTGCCGTACAAATCTCCGAGGACTTTTTTTATGGTCTCCTTAGATACCAGGTACAGGTCTGCAAGTATCTTTACCTGCTCCTCCGGGTCCTTCGCTTGTCGATAGCTTGTCCGCGCCCACTCCACATCCACCTTTTCGCAGTCGCACCGTTCGCCGGGGTCAAGGTTGGCGCCGCAAAAATCGCACACCCTAAACATATTCTCCCTCTCCTTCTTGTTCTTCGTGTTTCTCTTGGTCACTTGCCCTACTTTCTTCGGTAAGCACTCTATACGCTTGTACGCACAGCTCCGGTAAGCAGTTGCCGCTGCCTTCCGACTCAAAGGGACAGGGCCTGCACCCTTTGCCGATGCTCGCACAGGCCTTACGCCCTTCTATAACCTGCTGCTTTGTGTAGTCTTTCT
>JAZUQW010000225.1:0-4957 GCA_045605905.1 Eubacteriales bacterium | reverse complement strand
TATGGCTAACTACAACAGTATAGAAAAAATCATTGCGGCAGAGATACTCCGCACCAACGAAGACAATCTTTTGGCTAACACCGTCTGCTATACCGACTTTAGCGGTGACATTAAAAGTGCAGGCGACAGCGTTACGTTTATAGGTCTTTCCGAGCCCTCTGTATACGATTATACAGGCGAGGTTACCTACGAGGATATCGATGACGCGGCAACGACCCTATACATTGACCAAGACAAGGCTTTTTCCTTTAAAGTTAAGGACATTGAAGCCTTGAGAAGCAGTGTAGGGCTTAAGGATTCTCAAACCAAAAGAGCGTCCTATAACCTTAAAAATCAAGTAGACGCCTATGTGTTCGGCTTGTATCCCCAAGCCGGCACCGCCATGGACAGCGTTGAGGCGACACCCACAAATGTATTGCAGGCGATTGCCGAAATGAAGCAGGTTTTGGAGGAAAAAAATGTACCCGACGGCTGAATTTGGATAGTTGTGCCTCCTTTTATCAAAACCAAGCTTTTGCTTGCGGGCATTAAGTTCTCGGTTAATCAGGGCGTTAACGGCACCGGCAGCACAGGCTTTACCGACGAGCTTGGTTGTGACATTTACGTGTCTAACCAGCTTTCCACAGACGAAAACGGCAACACCGTAATGCTTGCAGGCTCTTACAGCTCTATCGCCTATGCAGAGCAGGTGTTGGAAACTCAAGTTATTGACAGACTTGAAGACAGCTTCGACACCGCTGTAAGGGGCAGAATTGTCTTTGGCGCAAAGGTTATTCGCCCCGACGAATTGATTGCTTGCCCCGTTTCTGACGGCAGTAACGCAATATAAACCTTTATAAGGAGGAAACGCTATGACAACACAAATCCCCGTAACCACAGTAAACGGTCTTTATAAGCTTACAGAGCTTTCCGCATTGAGCGCAACCGACACCACCGATTATGCGGCAGCCATAAAAGGTGCAGACGACAGAAGCTTTTTTATTGTAGACAACAGTGAAGGCTCTGCAGACGTAAGCGTAAGCCTTACTCCCGGTAATTACTCCGGCGGTGCCGCGATAGCAATTGGCTCTGTAGAGGGCGGCAAGACTGCACTGCTTTATGTAGACAGCGCTTTCAGCAAAACCGATGAGGGGATTGCTTTAAGCATAAGCCCCGCAGGTGTGGGCACAAAAATCAGCGCTGTTGAATTTTTACCTGTAACCAACAACTAAAAATCGCCCTATAAATTTTATGCTGCCCCTGATTTTTGCGTTGCAAAAGGAAGGGGCAGCAATGCTTTATTATTAAAAAAGGAGGATTCTATGACAGGAAAGGATGTTTACGACCTTGCCGCCGAACTGTTAGCATGTAAAAACGTTAACGGAAGCGATAACCCCGACTGCGAGGACTACCTTAATCGTTCTGTGGGGCTTTTAAATATTCTGTTGGCAGAAACCCTGTGGCTTGATCGCCTGTTAAGGAAAGACAAAAACGCGTTGCCCGTATATATCAACAAAATCGATGATACCGTACACTGCAACGGCAGGCTGGCAAGAGGTGTATTGCCCTACGGGTTGGCGGCGTTATTGGCGTTGGAAGAGGACACGGAGCTGTATGACCGCCTGTACAGCCGTTATCTTGCCGAAGCCAACAAAATAAAGGAGGAGGTTGTGGGTACTTGCCACAGTATTCACGACTGCTACCGATTTAATGGCTAACAGTTTTGTATTATCCAAAACCGCTTTTGAGGGGCTTGACCAACGGGCGGGCTGTTCCGACGGGATAAAAGGGTTTCCCGAGCTTACCAACTTTTATATAAACGAAAGCGGTCATTTACAAAAGCGTGGCGGATACAAGCTGTTTTGGCAAGGCAGCACTACGCCGGTTACAAAGTTGTGGAGCGAAGCCGAAAATGTTTTTGCGGCTAAAGAAAAAGAGGTTTATCGGCTGCACGATCAGAATTTTATAGCGTTGGGAGAAACCGATGCGAACGTGACGGAAATCTTTAGTTTTAACGAAAAGATTTATGTTATTGGCGGCGACCTCTACGAAGCAAGGGGTCTATACTTAAACGCCGTGGACGGGTATATTCCTTTAATCGTAACCGCTTGCTCGCCAAATGGCGCGGGTACCGTTTATGAAAAGGCAAACGTGCTTTCCGCCAAACGCCGTGTGTGCTATAACGGGGACGGCGAATCTACCGTGTACCGTCTGCCCGAAAAAACCATTGAGGGGATAGAACGGATTACTGTTAACGGTACCTTTATTGCCAACGGATTTAACTTTGCAAACGAAAGTTTTTCCGTAAATTTTGATTCCCCTCCCCCCGAAGGGATAAACAACGTAGAGATATGCTACAGAATTCCTGTAAACAATTCGGCAAGAGAGATGGTCAGCAAGTGCCGATACGGCACAGTGTTTGAAAACCGATTGTTTTTATACGGCAACCCCGATTATCCCAACTATGTTTTCCACTCCGATACGGCAGGCGGTCTGCCATCGGCAGAGTATTTTTCGGAAACCTCTTATCACGTTTTTGATGCGCCGGTTATTTCCTTAACCGCCTGTTACAACAGATTGATAGTATTTTGCGAAAACAGCGCCTACTACACTTATGCAGAGCTTAAAACAAACAGCTTGGGAGCGGTATATACATCGTTTCCGCTTTTTGAGTTAAACTCTGCAAAGGGCAGCTTGGCAAAGGGGAATATGCCGTCATACAGCAATATGCCCGTTACCCTATGCAACGACGGATTAAATCGTTGGGTATCCACAGAAATTGCCGACGAGAGAACGGCACAGTTGTTTTCACAACGGGCGTTTAAATATACCGAGCTGATCAAGCAGCAGAGCGAAAAGCTTATAATATTTAATCGTACAGCTTATTCAGAGCTTTGGTTTGTTGTCCCCACAGGGGTGCTGATATACAATTACGGTTTGGACTGCTTTTATTATTACGCCATAAACAACATAGCCGCACTATGTGAATACGGCGACAATGTGCTTTTGGGGTTTTATGACGGCAGTATTTATTTGCACAGCAAAGACTGCCCAATGGATAACGGGCAAGTCATAAAAGCCGCATTTTCCACTCCATTTTGCACTTTTGGCGGTCCGTACACTTTAAAAAACCTAAACGGGATAAGCCTTACCGTAACAAGCAAGGACGCCTTAAGCGGAAGCATTAATATTACCCGTGGCAATTTATCGGAAAAGCAAGAGATAAATGCCAGGTTTCTATTATCCGAGATTGAGGACAACGCCTGCAGGCTGATAAGGTCACGACTGCATTTAAAGCGGTTTTACAGTTGCCAACTTACCTTTCACACATACTCTGCACACGTTTGTATCAGCGAGCTTCACCTCTTTGGCAAAAAGCTAAAAGGCGCACCAAGAATCAATTAAGAAAGGATGAGCAAATGGATTACGAAAAACTTATTGCCGAGGTAAAAGACGGCATAGACAATTACAGCTTTGATGACAGCGAATACAAAAAGCTGTATGACAGCGCTTACAGCAATTTAGAACAGGCCTATAAAGCTCAAGGCGAGGCCCTTGACCAAAGCTATTACAACCAAAGGAGACGTGCCGCAGGCGAAAACGCCCTTGGAACCAAGAATATGGCGGAGCAATTGGCAAGCAGAGGGCTTGCGCGTTCAGGTGAGAGTGCAGATTTGCTTATAAACCAAGGGGTATCGTTAAACAGCAGCCTTTCGAATTTAGCCGAAAGCAACATTGCAGCAAAAGCGTCTCTTGCCGAAAGCTACGGAGACAAGCGAGCAGAGCTTGACAGGGCATTGGCGCAAGAAATAGGCGAAGCAACAAGGGCAGAAAAAGAAGCCTTGTACGAAAGGCTTTCGCATCTTGAAAACTTAAACGCGGAGCAAGAGGCCCGAGACGTTGAATATAAAAAGTGGCAGGAAGAGTTGGAGCTTGATCGATACGCCCTTGACTCTGAAAACTCAAAATGGAAGGCAGAACTTGATTTTGACCGCTACGTACAGGATTCGGAAAATGCCGAGCTACAGGAAAAACTTGCCGCTGAAGAAGAAAAGTGGCGAGCTCAACTTGCCGCGGACGAAGAAAAATGGCGCGCACAGCTCTCAAATGAATCGGCAATGCAGCAAGCAAAACTTGAAGCAGAAGAAGAAAAGTGGCGTGCACAGCTTTTCAATGACAGGTTTATGCTTGCGGGGCAACTGAAAGCCAACGAGGAAAAATGGCGTGCCGAACTTGCGGCAGACGCGCAAGAATGGAAATGGGATCTGTTTTATAACGCCTTTAAAGATAATTCCGATGCAAGCGGCGACACTACTGCTGACGGAACGGAACCCGAAGTGGACGCGGAGGGCTTGGATCCCGATATTGCAGTACAAACCATGGCTAATAACATTGCGTTGCGTTACACAAGCACAGAAGACGGCATAACCGAATTCTCACAAGACGATGTTTACAAAGAGTTTGCAAGGCTGATTTCCACATCCAACCTTAACAAAGACTATGCCGAGCAAGTGCTTGCCGCTTTACGAAGCCGCGGATTTAACAAAGAGTTTTCCATAGATTTAGCACTGAAAGATTATGTAAGAGAGGGGTTTGCCATTTACAACAGCATTTTTGACAGCAGCTACGCGGACATGCTTTCTGACGGCACAGCGGTAGATGATGCTTATACAAGCGCCACACTTGCAGCAGAAGAAGCCGTTGAAGACTATATAGACGAACAAGGGCTTGACAACGACACCAAAAGGCAAGTATTAAATATGTACGGCTTGAACTAATCATTATTGTTTTCCCTTACAAAAAGCTTATACTAAATCACCCCAAGAAGCCTGACGGCTTCTTGGACCACCACAATAAAGCGGGGCGTAATGCCCCGCTTTCAGACCGCTGACAAAGGCACAGAGCACGAAAAATAATAGAATACAGTTGCTCTAAAGTAGAAAATCCAGGGAGGACATCCCTGGATTTTCTACAATTT